>JAFGGD010000045.1 GCA_016930695.1 Candidatus Eisenbacteria bacterium | reverse complement strand
TGCTCGAAGCGCGATCGAAGTCCAAATCATTTTCTCCCTCTCCCGCTTGCGGGAGAGGGTGGGGGTGAGGGTGCCTTTCCTTCCCCCCCGGCTCTCCCTTCGGGGCACGGTCCGGATGCTCCGCATCCTCCCTCTTCTCGCTCGCCGAGAGATGGGGAGGGCCCCGGCCCTCCCAAGCCCACCGAAAGGAGCGAGGCGAAAAAGGAAAAGCCCCGGACCGGCGGTCCGGGGCCCTTCCCCATCCACGAAGGAAACGATCGTCAGCGGAGCAGCACGGTCTTCACCGTCGCGGTGAAGTCCTCCGCCTCCATCCGCGCGAAATAGACGCCGGAAGGAACCGCATGTCCGGAGGCGTCCCTACCGTCCCAAACCGCTTCGTGTCGTCCCGCGCCATATCTCCCCTCGGCGAGAACCGCGACGCGCCGGCCGGTCACGTCGTGGATCGCGATCCGGATCCGGCCCGCTTCGGGGAGTCCGAAACGGAATGTGGTCGCGGGATTGAAGGGATTGGGTGCCGGGGAATCGAGAAAACCGGTCCGTGGGGGGGCGGTACCGTCCTCGACGACGCCGGTCACTGTGCATCCCACACCGTACGCCCCGATCTGTCCGCAGGCGGGGGGAGAGATCCCGTACGCGCAGGGGGAGATGTTCTTCAGCGTCAGGTCCAGGCTCTCCGGCTCGCAGAAGAGGGGGTCGGCTGAGAAGTTATCATTGATCCCCTCCTTACCGGCGAGGCAGTCGACGTAGTCCCCCCCCGCGTTCCCGTAGACGTCGGAACAGTAAAGTAGAATATCGCTCTCGGCGTCGCAGTAGACCGCGGCGCCCGTGCGTCCGAAGGAGAGGATGGCGCGGTCCACCCAGGGAGTCGCGTTGTCGGTGCAGGCGATCCCGGAGCCGTAGGCGGCGGTGTTGCCATAGAAGGTGCACGTCTCGATGAAAGCCGAATCCATGAGGGCGAGCCCGCCGCCCCCGTAGAGTCCCGCCGAGTTTTCCGCGAACACGCAGTATTGCATCTTCGGGTGGAGCGAGGAGAGCATCCCCCCTCCCCATCCCTCCGTAACCGTGTTTCCGATGAAGGAGCAGTCTTGGACTTCAATTGAGGCGTTGCACTTGAGGCCGCCTCCCCCGCCGGAGCATACGTTCCCCTCGAAAACGCACTCTTCCACCACAGCCCCTTCGCAGGAGAGATAAAGGCCGCCACCGAGGTCCGCCTGGTTCGTCAGGAAAGAGCATCCCTCCAAACGGGGGGAATAGTCGTTGCCCTCGAAGAACGCCCCTCCGCCGGTCCCTTGATGGATCAAGGTGTCGAGGGCGATATTTCCGACGAACTCACAATCGGTTAGAACCGAATTGGAGCGATATCCGTACACTCCCCCACCGTATCCGGTCCCGATGGCCTCGCTGATCGCCCGGTTGGAGATGAATCGGCATCGGCTCACCCGCGGCGAGCACTGGAGGATGAGCATCCCTCCTCCGCTCGCCCCCTCCAGGTCCCGGGCGTATCCCTCGGTCAGGGTGATCCCCTCGATCACCGTGGTCGTATCGACCCCGATGCAGACAAGAACCCTTCCCAATAGGTTCCCGTCGATGATCACGTCGTTCGGGTCGCCCGTCTCTCCCAGGAGGCGGACCCCCGATTTCATCTGAAGGCTCCATTCGTCATAGTGGCCGGAGGAGACGAGGATCGTGTCTCCGCAGAGGGAGGAGTCGAGGGCGGCCTGGATCGAAGGCGCGTCGCCCGGCACGCGCCAAACGAGGGTGACGTCCCCCGGGCCGAGCGCTCCCACCAGGCCGCAACCCGGGGCGTCCAGGCAGGCGGAGCAGGTCCGGAGGCGGAGATCCCCCTCCGGCCGCCGGCAGAACATCGGATCGGCCGAGAAGTTGCCGTTCCCCGTCCCCTGCCCGGAGACACAGCCGGTCCAATCCCCTCCCTCATTGCCGTAGAGGTCGGAGCAGGAGAATGCGATCGTGCCTCCGTACAGGCAAGACACGGCGGATCCCCCTTCGCCGAAGGCGACGATGCATCGGTCCGCCGTGACGGAACCGCCGTAGGAACAGATGGCGCTCCCCTGCGTCCCCTCATTGTCCGTGAATGTGCAGCGTGTGATCAGGGTCGTATCGTTGGCGATGATCGCTCCCCCGTCGTATAAAGGCGCTCGATTGCCGATGAAGACGCAGGAATCGATGATCGCTTTTTTGCAGCTGATCGCCCCTCCATAGCCGAACGTCGTCTCATTGTCGACGAACAGGGATCGCCGAACCGTGATCGATTGTTCCCCGAATAACGCGCCCCTCTCATGGTCTTGAAATAGGCAGTCCTCCACCGTTCCGGAACAACAGTCTAGAAAAAGCCCCTCGCCCCCATGATTCTCGAGGAACGTGCATTCCTCGAATCGGGGATGGGCGCTCGATCCATCACAATACACTCCTCCCCCCTTAATAGAAGGACCCTTGGCGGTGTTGCCCAGGAAGAGGCATCGGAGGATGCGTGGGGAGCCCAGCATTAAATACAGTCCCCCTCCACAATTTAAAAATGCTGGGCTCTCACATACGTTGTTCATGATCCGACAATCGGAGATTTGGACGTCGCTCTCTTCCAGGAAGATCCCCGCGCCGTAATTATATGGAGGGTCCTCGAGGTATCCGTCCATGAACGTGATTCCCTCGATCCGCGTGGTGCTGTCCGCGCCTACGCAGGAGAGGACACGGCCGAGGCTGTCCGCCTCGATGGAGACGCATTCGTAATCGCCGGTCTCGCTCCGGAGGACCACCCCCGACTTCATCACGATGTCGTGCTCGTGATAGACCCCGCAGGCGACGAGAACCGTGTCCCCCGCGGAGGCGGAGTCGATCCCCGCCTGGATCGTCGGCGCCTCGGACGGGACGTGCCAGGTGCGGATCCGGCAGCCCTGTCCCAGCGCGCCGATCCGCCCGCAGGCGGGGTTGTTCTCGGCGAGACAGGGGGAGCTGTCGTCCAGGGAGTAATCGCCGTTTTCCGGATCGCAGAAGAAGGGATCTTGGGAGATGTTCCCGGCCGCGCCGTTTTGTCCCTCCACGCACCCGACCCAATCCCCTCCGGCGTTTCCGAAGAGATCCGAGCAGGAGAGGGACGCTTCACCGGAGGCGCAATCGACCGCGGCGCCCCCCGAGGAGAAGGCGATGATGGTGTTGTCCACGTCCGCCTCGGCGACGCTCTTGAGCGCGATTCCGCCCGCGTCGGGGGCGTCGTTTCCGTATAAGGTGCAATCCCGGATCCACACGCCGGAGCTGTCCTCACAACAGACCGCGCCGCCGCTGATGGAAGCGATGTTGTTCTCGAAGACGCACCCCTTCAGGGTAGGACTCGATCCGAACCGACAGTGGACGGCGCCTCCGTTCCGCGCCCACCCGTTCCGCACGGTCACCTCGATCAACTCCGCGTAGGAATTCTCTCCGGAGTCGAAACGGGCGCCCCTGTGCATGTCCGCCGGGCTCCCCTGGCAATCGATCACGCACGAATCCGGCGAGCCCCCCCGTGAGCAGACGGTGATCCCCTTTCCCCCGTAGTCCAGATCGCGATTCCCCGAGCCGGTGTAGATCCCTTTCTCGAGGGCGATGACGTTGGTGGCGTAGCAGGAGTTCAGGGAGGTTTGTATGTCCGGGTAGTCCCCGCTCCCGTCGGCTGCGACGAAGACGCTTTCGCTCTGGCACGGGCCCGTAGTGGAGAGGAACTCCGGGTTTACGCCGAAGCGCGGAAGAAGGGGGATCTCCGTCCCCGCCGAGTCGTCGGCCGTGTAGCTGGGGTATCCGGGTATGGACGGGACGATGCTGGGCACGATGTCCAGCTCCGCTATTGCATAGTCGATTTTCAACACGGTGAGTCGAAGAACGGCGATTGCGTCCAAGCCATAGAGGGGCGTGGAAAAAACAACATCGAAATCCGGAGGGGTAAGACAATTGATCCCATTATGTGTATACCATTCCGTGACGATGATATTCGCCGGGAGATCCACGCGCAGATTGAAGCCGGAAATGCCAAAACTGGAAGGATTGGTGACCACGACATAGAGATAGGTGGGGATGGAGTACGGCAGATCGGCGCAGAAATACTCTCCATCCGGTTCTCCATAAATACCGATCACATCCATGTCCGTATGGGCCGCGGCGGGGATGAGGAAAAAGACGAATAGGATCAGAACGGCGGTTCTCATCGCGGACTCCTCGTGGGTGGAAAAGGGAAGGACCGTTCCCGGATCGAGCGGGAAGACGCCACTAGGAAACGTGGTGAGAACGAGGCGAGGTGCGATCCCCGCGACGGACATGATGCGCCGGGTGCTTTTTAGTCTAAAAGTACGTATAAAATTTATCACCGGTTCCGATGAGTGGCCAGTGAAACATCTTGCTTCGCGGGGTCGTCGTGGATGGGGCAAGGGTGTGATGAAAAAAGCCCCGGACCGGCGGTCCGGGGCTTTCGAGAGGGCGCCGCAGGAACGCCCGAGTCAGCGGATCAGCACCATTCTCCTTGTTTCCGCGTAGGAGGGCGCCGTGAGACGGTAGAAATAGGACCCGCTCGCCACGGGATTGCCGCGGTAGTCCGAGCCGTCCCAAACCACCTCGTGACGGCGGTCGGTGGGGAGCGTCTCGTCCAGGAGGAGGCGGACCTCCTCGCCGCGGACGTTGTACACCGCCAGGCGGACCGGAAGCGCCGCGCCTCCGGCAGGAGGAAGTTCGAAACCGATGGTGGTCGTCGGGTTGAACGGGTTGGGACGGTTCGGCAGGAGGACGATCTCCGCGGGCACGGCGATCTCCACCGCGAAGGTCTCGCCTGTGCATCGGTTCCCGTAGGCGTCCACCGCTTCGAGTCTGTACTCCGCCTTGTCGTAAGAGACGCGCTCCGCTCGGCTCAGAGGATCGACGTGCTCGGTGACGCCCGACGTGGTGATCCAAACCACCATCCACTCCCCTCCGGGCAGGAGACGGCGGTGCAGGATCAGAGAGTCGGGCCTCTCCCCCTCCCCGTTCTCCCAGGCGAGGCGCACGCCTCCGTCGGTCCTCTCGCCGGAGAGGCGCGCCGGCGGGGGCGGAGGCGTGACGTCCGACGCGGTGCGGAAGCTGTCGATGCGGGTGAGGAAGTCGACGCCGGCGAGGGTCGTCCCTCGGACACGCCAGTAGAAGACGCGGTCCGGAGCGAGACCGGACACCGTGTCGGCGTGATCGTAGGTGAAGAGGAAATCCTCCTCCGTCGCGGCCGCGAGGGAGAGTGTATCCGATCCGATTTCGACGCGCCCCACGGCGAGGCGGTCGAGGGACCAGAAGAAGCGGACGAGGCCCTCCTCCGGAACCGTCGCCATGCCGCTCACCTCGGGGAGCGTGTCCGGCCGGGTACGGAAGCTGAGGCCGCCCAGTTCGAGGGCGTGCCCCTCCGCATCCTCGCCGGAGATTCGGTAGTAATAAAATGTGGACGGCTGAAGCCCCTCGAGGGCGATCCGGTGCGCGATCGTGAACGAGGGATCGTGAACCCACTCGGAGCAGCCCGGGTCGGTTCCGTAGTCCACGCGCCCGTCGGTGGGCCCGCCGGTTTCCCAAATCACGACGGCGTCGCGGATCCCCGTCTCGACGCGCACGTCCACGGCGGGATTCGTTTCCGACGTATCGGCGCTCTCCTCCATATAGACCGAGAGCAGCTCCGACAGGGCTTCGTTCCCGGCCGTGTCCCGCGCCGCCGCGCGGAAATAGTAAAAGCGCCCCGTCTCGAGCCCCTCCACGTCGAAGCGGTGAAAGAAACCGAACACATCCATCTTCGCTATGGAGGCGCCGAGGGTCGTGTCCGGGCCGTATTCGACTGAGCACGCGCTCGGTTCGTCCGTTTGCCACCGTACGCTCGCCTTGCCTTCGCCCAGATCGGTCAGTTCGATGTTCCCGAAGCGGGGCGGTATGGTGTCGACATGTCCTTCCGTCGTGAAGGTTCCCACCGTCGAAAGCGAAGCGTTGCCGGCGGTGTCGGTGCAACAGACCCGGTAGTGGTAGAGGGTGAGCGGCGAGAGGCCGTCGAGAAAAATCTCGTGCTTATCCGATACGGTCGAGTCGACGGGCGTGGAGTCGCCGCACGCCTCGGTCCGCCCGAAGAGAACGCGGCCGCAGGTCGGTTCGTCCGTCTTCCATGCAACGATCGCGTCGGTGCGGCCCACCGCGAGGACCTCCACCTCGAGGAAGGAGGGCGCGGTTCCGTCCTCCTCGGGGAGAAGGAAGACGCCGTCTTCCGATCTTACCCGGTTCCCCGCGCCGTCCTCCTGGACGACGCGGTAATGGATCGCCGTTCCCGGATCGAGACCGTGAATGCGCGCCTGGTGGTCGAGGGCGAGGCTTTCCTCCATCGTCGTCGCCGATCCGTATTCCTGGTCCGGTCCGTATTCGACCCGGCCGCGGGCCGGCTCGTCGCTCGTCCAAACGAAGAGCACGGCGCCCTCTCCATCCTCCAGAGCCGTGAGATCGATCACGGCGGGGGGAATCGTGTCCGGCGCGTCGAGGGCGAAGGAACGCTCCTCCGACTCGGACCGGTTGCCCGCGCCGTCCGAGGCGACGATCCGGTAACGGTAGACGCCGCCTGGAACGAGACCGTCGAGACGGATCTCATGATCGACGGCCGGCTCCTCTTCCTCCAGAGAATCTTCTCCCGCGGAGAGCACGCCGAAGAAGAGGGCGCCGCGCGTCGGTTCGTCGGTCCTCCAGAAGACGGTCACGCCGGACTCCTCCACGTCGGCGATGCCGATGCCGGAGATCGCCGGAGCGGTCGTGTCGGGCGCTTCGTCGGTCGGGAAGGAGAGAACCTCAGAGACCGCTTCGTTGCCGCTCTCGTCCCACGCGCGGACGCGGAGAAAGTGCGTCGTTCCGGCGGCGAGATCCGAGAGTTCGATCCGATGGTCGAGCGCCGCGCCGGCCGTCTCGGCGAAGCCGCCGGCGCAGGAGCTGTCGGTCCCGTACCGGACTTCGCCGAAGGCCGGCTCGTCGGTGCTCCACAAGACCGCCGCCCCACGGAAGGTGATTTCCTCCACACGCAGATCGGCGACGACCGGTGGTGTTTCGTCCGGCCCCTCGGCGGTGACGAACATCGCGTCCTCCGTGAGGGCGGCGTTTCCGTGGTGGTCCTCGGCGCGGATCCGGAAATGGCGGGTCGTCGCCGGGGGGAGTCCGGTGAGCGACGCCTCATGAGAGAGAAGATACGTCTCGGAGAGAGGCGTGCTGTCGCCGTAGGCGGCGGTGGGGCCGTGCTCCACGAAGCAGGCGGTCTCTTCGTTGGTGTTCCAGACGATTCGGGCGCTCGAGTCGGTGACGGTCACCACCACGCCGGACACGATAGGCGGATCGTCCTCCGAGGCGGTTTGGAAAGTGCGGTCCGCGTCGATCGTCTCTCCTCCGGCGGAGACCGCGCGCACACGGAAGTGATAGACCATGCCGTGACTCAGCGGATGGAGTCGGATTCTGTGGGCGGCGCCGCTGGATTCCTCTTGGACGGCTTCCCCGTAGGCGGCGGTGAGGCCGAAATCGACCGCGCCGAAGGCGGGAATGTCGGTTTCGAATGCGATCACCGCGTCGGTGTCCGAGACCACATCGACGGTGACGCCGGAGATCACCGGGGCGGCCGGCGGGGGCGCCGCCTCGGTGGTGAAGGTGCGGTCGCCGGAGACCGCCTCGTTCCCCGAAACGTCGGTGGAACGGACCCGGTAATGGTAGAGCGTGGTCGGGTCCAGGCCGCCGATCGTGATGTGATGATGGAGAACCCGGGCTTCCTCTCCCTCGGAACCGATCTCGTACGACGTGGTCCGCCCGTATTCGACGCGGCCGTCTCCCGGTTCGTTCAGGTCCCAACCGATTCGGGCGGATGCGAAAGAGGCTTCCTCGACGCGGATATCCGCGAGAACCGGGGCGGTCGTGTCGCCGGGCGTGACGCAACCGGCGGTATTGGAGAGACCGGAACGGTTTCCGACCTCGTCCAGGGCCTCCATCGCGAAACGACAGACCGTTCCCGCGGGGAGGCCGCCGACGAGAAGGCTCTCCGCCGATCCGGGCGCCGCGGGGGCGCCGGCGGCCAGAGCCGTCGCGCTCTCCCAGTTCCCTTCGTGCAGGGTATCCGCCGCCCAACGCACGTCGTAGGAGGAAGCGGTGCCCACTTCTCCGTCATCGCCGGGCGCCGTCCATCGAAGGATCGCTTGGTCCTCCTCCGGCCCGGGGGAGGCCACGAGATCGACCACCGGATCGGGGGCCACGGTGTCCTCCGGTTCGGGCGCCGTCGGATAGGCCGTGACAGGGCCCGCCGGCGCGCTCGCGCTTCCGGCGTCATCCATCGCCAAGACCCAGTAGTGATATGAGGAATCGGCGTCCAGGCCGTCTTGCGTCAGGAAGTTGAAGGTGGTGGTCTCCACCGTGGTTTCATCCGGGAGCATATGTACGGTGACGTCGTCGAACCAGACTTCCCCCGTCCCCGACACGCCGAAACCGAAGGTCCCCGCCGCCGGGCGGCCCGGCCCGTCGTCGAACGCCCGGAGAGGGAAACGCGCCGGTTCGTCCGAACCCTCCGGCCAGAGGGCGGCTTCGAGACGGACCGCGCCGTTTCTCTCCCAGGCGAGAGCGCGGAACCGGTACCAGACGTCCGGATCGGGGGGAAGGAGGGCGCCGCCGCTTTCCTCGGGAGAGGCGCTCCCCTCCCCCACGGCGCGGAGCGCGCCGCCGGGAGAGAGGCCGATCCTGTACGCCGCCCCGCCGGAGGCGCGCAAAAAGAGGTTCGCGCCGGCCCCTTCGGCGAAGCGGACCGAGCCGGTCGCCTCCCAATCGGTCCATTCATATCCACCATCGAGAAGAAGGCGCGCCTCGCCGCCCGAGGCGTTCCCCCGGAGAGCGAGTCCTCTCCCCGGCGCCTCGGCAAGTCGGAAGAGGTCGGTCGGGACGCCTGAGGAGTCGGTCTCGGTGAATCCCGCCGGGTCCTCGCCCGCCGTTCCTCCGTCGAAATCGCATTCCAGGAGAACCGGGGCCGCCGATCGCGCGAGCGAAGTCCTGAAAACGCGGTAGCCGTCGAGGTCGCTCTCCAGGTTCGGCATCCAGAGAAGGGAAGTGGCGTACTCCGCTGAGTAGGAAATCACGCCGCTCGGCCGGACCGGAGCCGGGTCGGGCGCGACGAAGGAGGAGTCGGCGGTGGAGTCTCTCGCGGCGCCGTCCATCGCGACGATTTGGAAATGAACCGTTTCTCCCTCGGCAAATCCGTCGAGCCGGACAGTCTGTTCCCATGCCGGTTGAGGCGCCGTCACCGTCGAACCGTACGAGGCGTCCGGACCGTACCGAAGCATCCCCGTCGCGGGACGATCCGTCTCCCAATGGACGCTCACCGAATCGGTCATCCAGTAGTCGACGGCGACGGCGAGAATGGTGGGGGGTTCGGCGGGAGGGGTGCTGTCCGGAACACCCACGGCGAGCGGAGCCGAGAATCCGGAGAGGTTCTCCGCCTCGTCTCCGCTCCGCACGACGAACCAGTACGTCTCGCCCGGCTCCAACCCGCCCAGGACCACCGAATCTTCGCTTCCGGGAAGAGAGGGGGCGGGGAGTCCCGCCACTTCGTCCGCGCCGTTCCACCAAGCCGCCGTATCGCCGCCGACGGACGCGGAGTGGTAACGCATTTCATAGAAGGCCGCCGGCCCGCCGGTCGCGCCATTCTCCGCGGGCGCCGTCCAACGAAGCGTGATCTCGGCCGCCCGCGCGCTGGACGCGCCGGCGAGCATTCCGACAAAGACGAGGGCGTACCGGGCATATATGGAGGGGAATATGCGCCAGGACCCGCAAGGGTTCTTTCGCATCAACTGTCCGTTCTTTTCCCAACCGTATGGAGGGAGGCTCTCTTGGGAAGAGCAGGTCCACCTAGGACGGGGGAGCAAACCCCACTGGCGACCGCTTCATACGGTACGCAAGGGGTGTGCCGGAAATCCTCGGGAGCGGAGAGAAACGGCATTCATAACCAATTGTATTTGTTGTGGTTACAAAGCATCCGTCGAGTGGTTGGTTTTCATCCCGGTCGTGGATCGACCGGTTGGGCAGAATGCAATCACCTGCTTAAACGATGATCATCCGCTTGCGCCGCGGGATGGATGGAAGAGGAGGGTGTATTCCCTCTCCGGAGGGGAGAGGGAGCCCCCTTTCGCTCTGGAACGATCCGACCGTTCTCATCGGGGAACCGAGGCGGAAAAGGGGAAAAACCGATGCAAAACGCGATGGAAATGGGGGTGTGTCGAGAAATGCGGACGGAGGGGAGGGCGCTTCTATCCTCCTCCTCGCAGTTTTTCCATGAGGTCGCGCGCTTCGGAATTCTCCGGCCGGCGCTCCAGTAGCATTTGGAGCTGCCGTTTCGCTTCCTCTCCCCTTCCGGACGACGCGAGGGCCCGGGCGAGGAGTAGGCGGATCTCCGTATCCTCCGGCTCGACGCGCAGGGACCTTTCCAGTGGTCCCGAGGCGGCTTCCCACTTTCCGTCCTGGTAGAGAAGAACGCCGAGGGTGGCCGGAAAGAAGGGGTCTCCGGGAAAACGAGCCTCCCCCAGCGCCAGAACGGCCTCTCCGGCCTCTCTCCGGCCCTCCTGGACGAGATCGCGCGCCAGAAGGGTGAGATCGTCCCTCTCCCCCGGATCGTCCGCGTCCTCCCATCGTCGGAGGGCGCCGAGCGCCTCTTCGACGCGCCCGAGCGCGCCGAGGGAACGGGCCAGAAGGAGATACCCCTCCCCGGCATCCGGCTCCATACGGGTGGACCGTTCCGCGTCCCGGGCGGCGCCGGCGGCGTCTCCTCGCTCCAGGAGAATCCTGGAACGGAGGCGGAGGCCCGCGCCATAGTCCGGCTCGTCCCGTACCGCTTGATCCGCTTGTTGGAAAGCCTCCTCCCTCTCCCCGCGGCGGAGTAGGATCACCGCCAGGTTGCGCCTCGCCCTCCCGTACCCGGGTCTCGCGCGTAGGGCGAGGCGGAGCATCTTCTCCGCGCCCTCCCTGTCCCCTTCCCCCATCAGCAGTTCGGCGAGAAGGACCATGTCCTCGGGAAACTCCGGCTCCCGATCGATCGAGCGCCTGAGGGCACGGATCGCCCCCTCACGATCCCCCGCGTCGATCAGACCGTAGCCGAGGTTCGCCCAGGCGCGCGATTTGTCGGGCGCCTTTCGCACGCAATCGGTCCAGAGGGTGACGTCGTCCCGCCAAACCCGATTGCGGGCGGCCGTGAGACCGGCCAGAAGAACCGCCAGCGCGAAAAGGGCGGCGACGGAGGCGCGCCTGCGGAGAGGGGGCGCGAAGAGGGAAACGGCGGCGAGGAAAAAACCGACCGAGGGGAGATAGGTCCTGTGTTCGAAAAGGACGTCTCGGATCGGGATGAGCGAGGACTCGACGAGAAGGGTGATGAAAAACCAACCGAGGCCGATCGCGGCGATCGGTCTCTTCTTCCTGAGGAAGAACGCCGCTCCGGCGAGCAGAAGGAGAAAGACCCCCTTCAGAAAAGTGTACGCCTCGAAGAGGCTCCCTTGGATCGGTACGTCATGATCGAGGCTCTGCCCGATCGGGAGAACGAGGAGGCGCAGGTAGGAGACGATCACGTGGATCTGCGTGATCATGTATTCCCCTCTGTCGATCCGCACCGTCTCCCGGCTGCTATGCAGGAGGGCTCCCGCCAGACCTTCCCCCCCCGCCACCCCGCTCGCCACCAGGGTGGCGGGGACGACGGCGGCGATGGCGAAAAAGGGGAGGATCCGGAGCCCTCTCTCCCGCCGGCCGCCGACGGGGAGAACCACCTCGATCCAGAGAAGCGTCAGGGGGATCGTGAGGGCGATCTCCTTGCAGCGGACCGCCGCGAGAGCCGAAAGCCAGGCGAGCGCTGCGGCGCGGCGCTTTCCGCGTCGCCCCTCGAGATAGAGGAGCACCGCCCCCAGGTAGAAGAGGGTCGCCATCTCCGTGTATCGTTGCACGATGTAGGTGACCGATTGCGTCGCGAGGGGATGAAGCAGGAAAAGAGCGAAGGCGAAGGCGCCGGCCGATCGCCCCTTCTCCCCGCCGCCGAAAAGATGGGTCGCGAGGAGAAAGACGAGAAGGGCGTTCATCCAATGGATGGCGAAGTTGATCAGATGATAACCGAAGACGCCGTCGCCGCCGGCGCGGTGGTTCGCGGTGAATGTGAGGTCCGTCAGCCCCCGATTCGAGAGGATCAGGTTCCGAAAGGAGCGTCCCCAGTCGTCGATCTGTTCGTTCTCGGTGATGGAGTGCCGGTCGTCCAGATGCCACCCGCAACGGAAGGAACCGGCGTAGGCGAGGACGCCTATTATGGAGATCAGAAGAAGGATCCTTCGCATCGATGCCCCCGGATGGAACGCGCCGTGCGGGACACCGTGCGGCGCTTCCGTCCGTGAATTGTAACGGAGCGGATGACCTGCTGGAAGGGGCGTACTCTTTTTTCTCTTGCCCTTTTCTCCAAAGGACGATACGTGGAGCGGAGAGTCCCCGCGAACCGGGGACGGGAGAGGGAGCGAGGACCATTGCGGCGTCTTTTGATGATCGTCTATCACTTTCCACCGCTCACGACGAGCGGAACCTACCGGTCCCTCCAATTCGCACGCTATCTCCCGCGGTACGGATGGAAGCCGACGGTGCTGACGATCCGCCCGGAGTGTCTCGCCGAACCGGGGCTTCTCGATGACGAGCCCCTCCGCTCCCTCCCCGAAGAGGTACGCGTTCTCCGGAGCATCGATCCGGAACCTCTGAGGCGCATCCTGGGGTGGCGCGACCGTCTCCTGGGAAAGGCGGGCGGAAACGGCTCGACCCCCGGCGCCGATCCCGCCGTTGCCGAGAGGCGCGGGGTGACGTGGCGGGACTGGCTGAGCGACTGCTTCTCCCTGCCGGACAGACAGATGGGCTGGATCCCCGTCGCCGCGTGGCGCGCCGGTCGCCTCCTCCAGGAAGGGGGATTCGACGGCGTCTATTCCTCGGCGCCGCCCGCCAGCGTTCATCTCGCCGCCCTTCTCGCCTCGCGGGGCTCCGGCGTCCCCTGGATCGCCGACTTCCGCGACCCCTGGGTGTCCAATCGTTTCCTTCCCGTGCGAAGCACCTCTTTCCTCGATCCGATCGATCGATCCCTCGAGGGAAAGGTGGTGCGCGCCGCCGATCGGGTCGTCGCGAACACGGTGGAGCTGGCGGATGATTTCCGGAACCGCTACGCACTCCCCGCCGATCATTTCGCGATCATCTCGAACGGCTACGATCCGGAGGAGACTCCCGCCCCGGATGACGCCCCCGAACCGGGCGGTCCCTTCACGATCACCCACGCGGGAACCCTTTATGGGAGGCGCGATCCGGCTCCTCTCTTCCGAGCGATTCGTCTTCTCCTGGATCGCGGGGCGCTCGCGCCGGATGATCTCAGGGTCCGGCTCCTGGGGACGGCGGGGCCGGAGCCCCGCTGGGAACATTGGCTCGCCGATCCGGACCTGGCGCGCATGATCCGCTTCGAGCCGAAGGTCCGTCGCGATGAGGCGTTCCGCGTGTTGGCGGCGTCGGACCTCCTCCTTCTGATTCAGGCGGGGACGGAGCTGCAGGTGCCGCGCAAGCTGTTCGACTACCTGTCGGTGGGAAGACCGATCCTTGCGATGGTCACCCCCGGCGCCACGCGGAACATCGTCCTCCGCGAGGGGCTCGGCGTCGCCGTCGGTCCGGAAGACCCGGAGGCGCTGGCGGATCGCGTTCTCGAAGCGATGCGCGCTCCCCGAGGCGTTTTCCACGGCAAGCCGTCCCGTTTCGATTTCCGCCGTCTCACCGGAGAATTGGCGGAGCTGCTCGAGGAGACACGATCGTGAGCGGCACGGGCGATACCTGGGACGGCGGCGTTCCCGCCGCCGCTGATCCGGGCCGGGAGCGGCTTCGCGGGGAGACCTTCCTCTGTTTCGGGTGGAGCGGCTGGGAACCGGGGGCGCAGACCTGGAACCAGGTGCTCCGGCGTCTCGCCTACCGGAACCGCGTTCTCTTCGTCCCTCCTCCCCTGGAGAGGACGGAGGTCCTCGGGAGCCGCTTCGCGCCGAACGGCAGCGGCGGCGGGCTTCGCCATCGGGAAGACCATCTCTATGTATACCGCTATCCCCGTTTTCTCCCCAATTTCTACAAGTCGCGCCTCCTGATCCGCGCCATCGAGTCGGCCCGTCTCTCCTGTCTCCGGCGCGCCCTCTCGCGCATCGGCGGCAAGCGACCGATCCTGTATCTGCTCCACCCCAAGTTTCGGGGTTACGTGGGCGGATTGAACGAGAAGATGGTGATGTATCACGTGCTCGACGAGTACAGCGGGTATCTGGGCGCCAACAAAGCGCGGCTCCGGGCCGAGGAGAGGAGCCTGCTGGATACGGCGGACCTGACCCTCTGCGTGTCCGAAACCTTGCGGGACGCCAAAGCCGGTCCCGGACGGCGAGTGGTCTACGTGCCGAACGGCGTCGATTTCGACCAGTTCGTGCCCGACGCCGGTGAAGAGGAAGAGACTCCAGAGGATCTGGCGGCGATTCCCTCCCCGCGGGCGGGGTACGTGGGCCGCGTCTGCGACAAGCTCGACTACCGTCTTCTTCTCGATATCGCCCGCGCGGCGCCCGAGATCTCCTTCTGTTTCGCCGGTCCGGTTCTCGTGGTGACCCGCGAAAACCGGGCGCTTTTCGAGGAATGGGCGGCCCTCCGCAATGTTCACCTGCTCGGCGCGAAACCCCTGTTCGAAATCCCCCGCTATGTGCGCGCCTTCGACGCGTGTCTGATGCCGTACGCCATGACCCGCGAGGGGAGACAGCGCTATCCGCTCAAGCTGCACGAATATCTCGCCGCCGGCAAACCGGTCGTCTCCGTTCCCTTGCCCTGCCTGGAAGAGCTGCATGGTCTCGTGAGGACGGCGGAGAGCGCGGAGGGGTGGGTGGAAGCGCTCAGGGGATCCTTCGCCGAAAACGGCGACGGGGAGAGGGAGCGGCGGATCGAAACGGCCCGCCGTTACGGATGGGACCGCGTGGTGATCCGCATCGAGGATCTCGTGCGGGAGACCTTGGCGTCGCGCGGCGCCGACGCCGGAACGATCGCCTAAAACAATCCTTCCAAAACCGAAGCGATCCTCTCGGCGGCGCGGCCGTCCCAGAGCGCCGGTACGCGCCCTCCTTTGCCGCGCCCGGCGAGAACGCCGTCCACCACGCCGAGGATCTTCTCCCGATCGAGACCGCACACCTCGTTTGTCCCCTCCTCTACGGTGATCGGCCGCTCCGTGTTCTCGCGAAGGGTGACGCAGGGGATGCCGAGCGCGGTGCTCTCCTCCTGTATGCCTCCGGAATCGGTCAAGAGTACGGCAGCGCCCAAAAAGAGACGAAGGAAGTCGAGGTAGCCGAGCGGCGGGAGAAGGGCGACTCCGTCGGCCCTTTCGAGCCGGCCGCGGAGGCCGGTCCTCTCGAGGGCCGCGGCGGTGCGCGGGTGGACGGGGAAGAGAACGGGCAATCGCGACGACGTTTCCTCCAGGATCGCGACCGCCCTCATCAGATCTTCCTCGCGATCCACGTTGGAGGGACGGTGGAGGGTCACCAGCGCGTAAGGTCCCTTCGGGAGGGGGACGACGGGGTCGATTTTGAGGGCGCGCTCCCTGTTGGCGAGGAGGGTGTCCACCATGACGTTTCCGACGAAATGGACGCGCTCATCGGGGATCCCTTCGCGGCGGAGGTTCTCCGCGGCGCTCTCTTCCGTGATGAAGAGGATGTGGGCGACGGCGTCGGTGAGGACCCGGTTGATCTCCTCGGGCATTCTTCGGTCGAAGCTGCGCAGGCCCGCCTCCACATGGGCGACGAGGATCCCGCGCTTCACCGCCGTGAGCGCGCAGGCGAGTGTGGAGTTCACGTCCCCCACGACCAGGACCAGATCGGTGGGATGAGTGTCCAGGAAGCGATCGAAACGGGTCAGCACGGCGCCGGTCTGCGCCGCGTGGGAGAGAGAGCCCACCTCCAGGTCCGCGTCCGGTTTCTCCAACCCCAGGTCGCGGAAGAAACGGAGCGACATGACGTCGTCGTAATGCTGGCCCGTGTGCAACAGGAAGCTCCGGAAGCGGGGCCGCCCGGCGAGGGCGCGGTGAATCGGCGCGATCTTCATGAAGTTGGGTCTCGCCCCGGAGACGAGAACGACGTTCACCGCCCTTTCACTCACCGATCACTCCTCCTTCCCTCGTGTAAGATCCCGGACGATCCGCCGGTAGCCGGCGCCGACGACGGACCAGTCGTAGACCCTTTCCGCGAGCGCCCTTCCGTTTTTTCCGATCCGCTCCCTCAAATCCCTGTCCCGGAGAAGGCGATCCGCCTCTTCCACGAAGGCGTCCTCTCCGTCCGCGGTCACGATCTCCTCCCCTTCGCGCGCCTCGATTCCCTCGCGCCCTACGGACGTGGCGAGGACCGTCTTCCCCATCGCCAGCGCGTCGAGGATCTTGAGGCGCGTGCCCCCTCCCACGCGGAGGGGCGCCACCGAAAGCCACGCGCCCGTCACCAGCGGGCGGAGGTCCTCCACGAAGCCGTGCACGCGCACGCTCCGGTCCGCCCCCCCCCGCGGAAGGAACCGCTCCGGGGCGGAGCCGATCAGATCGAGCGTCGCGTCGGGATGGCGCTGCCGGATCCGCGGCCAGAGACGGCCGAGGAGCCAGGCGACGGCGTCCCGGTTGGGGAACCAACTCAGCCCGCCGACCCAGACGACTCTCTTCGCCTCCCCTTCCCCGCCGGGCGTGTAGTAGGCGGTGTCGGTTCCGTTCGGCACCACGTCGGCTCGGAGACCCGGCGCGTCGGACTCCGCGCGCGAGCGGTCCGCGGCGGACACGAACAGATTCCGGTCGAAGGCGCCGTACCATCTCTTCTCGTAGAGCCCCAGCTTGGACGCCTGCAGGCGGAGGTAGGCGCCGGCCAGAGGGTTCCTTTCCCGCGGCGCCCGGCGGCGGAAGAGGAGAGACTCCACGTTGTGGTGGTTCAGGATCGCCGGTAGTCCGGCCGCGAGGGGCCGGTGCCCGGCCAGGTCGACGGTGTCGAAATGGACGGCGTCGTATCCCCCGTCCCCCAAGTATCGCTCCAGCCGGTCGCGGAAATCGTCCGAATATAATTCTTGAACCGTATATGGACTCTTTTCCAACAGATTTCTCAGAAGCCCGGCGGCGAAAGCGGCGCGGGATCTCTCGTTCGGAATGGGGAAGATGGATACGCGGCCGCAGAGCTTTTCCATTTCCCGCTTCGCTCCATCGAGATCGCGGTCCGCCTCCGAACGGCGACGGTGAAAGGCGATCAGGTCGACCCGCGCCTCCCGGCTCAGCTCGCGCAGCAGGTGCCAGGAACGCTGGAGATTCCCGCCGCGCGGGGGCCAGGGGACGAAATGGGAAACCCAGAGAACGTTCACCGGCGCGTCGCCTCCTCGTATACCCTCTCCGTCTCTCGAGCGGTACGGTCCACGCCGTATTCCCGCCGGACCGCCTCCTTCCCCGCGGCGCCGATTCGCCCGCGCAGGGAATCGTCGCGAAGGAGCCTAGCGATCGCGGCGGCGAGCGCCGGTCCGTCCCCCGGCGGAACGAGCAAGCCGGTCTCGCCGTCGCGAATCACCTCCGCCATTCCCCCCACGCGGGGAACCACCGCCGGGAGCCCGAGGGCGAGAGCCTCTAAAAGGGTCATCGGCAGTCCCTCCCTCTCCGAGGAGAGTGCGAAGATCTCCGCTCCCCCGAGAAGGGGAGCCGGCTCTTCGCGAAAACCGGCGAAGCGGACGCGGCCGGGCGCGATTTCACCGGCGATCCTCTCCAACGCCCCCCGCTCCGGTCCGTCTCCGACGAGGAGAAGCCGCGCGTCGATCCCCTCCTCGGCGAGGCGCGCGACCGCGTCGATCAGACGGTCGAAACGTTTCTCCGGGGAGAGCCTCCCGCAAGAGACGATCCAGCGGCCGGGTCCCGGATTCTCCGGAGGCGGCGCGCCTCCCGCTTCCTCCGGGAGAGGGATCCCGTTCCGCACCGTCGCGATCTTCTCCATGGGGAGAAAGCGCCGCATCTCCTCCGCCACCGCGCCGGAGACGGCGATCGCCCTCTCGCAGAGGCGCGGCGCGAGAAAGCGGTCCACGCGGTAGTAGGCGGTGTAGGGGAAACGCCCTCCCGGATAAGGGGAACCGTGCTGGGTGCGGATCCGCGCGCAGCCCCGAAGGGGGCGGGCGGCGAAACCGGCCAGCAAATTCTCTTTATATCCGTGAGAATGAACGATCCTCGGGTTCCACTCCCGTAGAATGCGCCCGCAGTCGCGGAGCAGGGAGAGGAAGGATCGTCCCCGTTCGGGGAGGACGCGCACGCGCGTTCCGGCGCGGCGCAATCGCTCGGCGGCGAGGCCGTCGTTGAGGAGGATCACGCGCGCCTCCCAACGCCCCCCGCGCAGAAGCGCGCCGATCAGATGAAAGACCTGCGCCTCCGCCCCTCCCCACAGATCGCCGGATAGGAGGTGCGCGGCCAGTGGTTTCGCCGGTTCCCCGAATGCCGCGCCGCCCAATCCGTCCCCTCCCTCAACGATCATCCCGAACGCCCCAGGAGGTTTCTCGCGGCGGCCCACGCCACCCGCCATGCGGGCGCCGGGTCGCGCCAGTCGAGAAAGGCGTGGCGGAGCGGTTTTCCGAGGAGGCTCCCCGCCCAACCGAAGAAGGTAAGGTTCCCCCGCCGGCGGTTCTGCTGAAAAGAGTGAAAGTCCCAGCGGAGATTCACCCAGTACACGCCTTCCCGGAAGGAGTCGGTCGGCTCGAGTCGCTCCAGCTCCCCGATGTCCCGGTAGGCGATCCAGGGAATGTCCATCCCGGAGGCGGTGGTGAGCGACTCCGCCGAGACGGATCGCGGGTTGAGTTCGATCAGCTTGTAGCGCCCGTCCCGCGGATCCCTCTTCCACTCGAATCCGCCCAACCCTTGATAACCGATCGCCCGGCAGAAGCGGTCGCCCATTTCCATCAGCTCCGGGATCCGGACGCTCACCTGGAAGCTGCCGTCGCCGTACTCCACCGGGTTCTGTCTCAGCTTCCTCTTGGTGAAGAGGCAGATCGGCCTCGTTTCCCGGTCGTAATAGACCAGAAGGCCGAAGAGTTGGTCGTCGCCGCCGGGGATCTTTTCCTGCACCATCACCGCCTGCCCGATCCGCGCCCCTTCGGCGAAGGCGCGCCTCAGTTCCTCCCGGTCGGCCACCTCGAGAAGCTTCCCTTCCTTGTGGCGTTTCCAGAGGTGCGAGTAGTACGGCTTGACGATGCAGGGGAAGCCGACGGCGTCGCCCGCGGCGATCGCCTCCTCTTCGCTTTCGGGATAAAATGTTTTGGGCGCCTCCAGCCCGTTCCGCTCCGCAAGACCATACTGCTCCCTCTTGTTGGGCAGCTTTTCCACCACCTCTTCGTCGGGGAGAACGAAACGAAAATAACGGCAGAGCGAAGCCCTCTCGCGGGAAACCATGAGCACATGCACGTCGCCGGTGGGAATGAGAACCGGTCGGACCGGAAGAGAGCGGCCGATGGAGAGAAGCGTCTCCATCCAAAAGTCGTGCCGTTCCACCGGATCGGGCATGCGGACGCCGATTCCGTACCGGGAATGGAGGCCGGGCAGATCTCCCGGTCCCTCCATCACGACCACGGGCACTCCCCGGCGTCCGATGCTGCGCACGAAGGAGAGGCCGTTGGGCGAAGCGCCCAGAATGATCGCCGCCGGCGGTTCCGCGGGCGCATCGGACAATCGATTGAGAACGGCGGCTAGATCGCCGGGCCTTCGAGCCAGGTCGAACATGGTCTCTCTCCTTGCCGGCCCTCCCGCTCAGGCGATGCCGATCGCCCAGCGAAGGCGGCGGGCGGACCACCGGCCTCGCCGGTCGGTCGCCTTCCCGTCGTGTAGGTTCACCCGTGGAAGATCGTAAGGATCTTCCATCCTTCCATCCAAGGAGAATCCGAAGCGATAGCCGGCTCCCGCGGCGAGGCGCCGGACCGCCTCGTTTCGGTCGCCGTTCGGATAGGCCACGTAGTCCGGCGGTCGGCCGAGCGCGGCGGTGATCCTCTCCCGCGATTCGGCCAGTTCCCGCGCGGCCGTTTCCGGCGAAACGCGCGTGAGGATACGGTGGTTGACGCCGTGGCTGCCGATGACGATCCCCCCTTCCGCCAGCTGCCGCAGGTCGGACCAATCGGCGACGCGCCGCTTCTCATGCGCCTCTCCCCCCCCCTCCACGATTCGCGCGAGCAGCTTCTCTCGTTCTTCTTCGCTCTTCCTCTTCCAGCGGCCGAGGAGGCGTTCCAAGGAGTCGGGGTCGCCGGGCGCGCTCGCGCGTTCGCCCGTCCGCCGGAGAAACTCGCCGGGTCCGACGCTCTTCATCGCCGCGATCAAACGCTCGGGCCAGAAAAGCCTCCCTTCCTCGACGTGGCGCACGGAGACGAAACAGATACCCGGAATCCCGCGGTGGCGCATCTCCGGCATCGCCCTCCGGACCGTGTCGCTCCAGCCGTCGTCGAAGGTGATCAGCGCGGCGGGTCTCGGAAGGGGCGCCGGGTGTCCGGCGAGGAATTCCTCCGGCGCCGGGAGATCGAAACGGCCGGAGAGCCAGTCCAGAATCTCCCGGAAAACGCGGAGAGAAACGACCATGCCCGGGGGGGAAAAGTCGGTCCCCTTCTCGTCGGGGAGGACGCGGTGGAAAAGGAGGATCAGCCGGTTGCCGTCCCGCCGCAGACGACGCCGGAGGAGCGCCTCCGGTACCCCGATCCTTCCGAGCGCCTCGCGGGCCGCGCTTCTGAAAAGGCTCATCGCTTCGTCGGCTCCCAGGTCACGGCCCGCCGTCCCGACAGATAAAGAAGCCAGGCGACGAATACCGCGGCGTTGGTGGTCAGCAGGAAGAGGGCCGCCTTCCCCGGCAAGGTCCGCCCCACTTTCGCGGAGAACGCCGCGGCGGCGGCGAGCCCGTAGAAGAGAAGCTGCGCCGCCAGAAGAACCGCGAAAAACGGTCTCCCGGCGAGGGGGAAGGAGGCGGCGAGCGCGGCGATCATCGCCCAGGGAACGAGCCAGCGGATCACCTTGTGGGAGAGGAGCGCCCAGGCGACGAAAGGGCCGCGGCGCGGATCGAGGAGGCGGCGCATCCGCCGGAGCACGTCCATTCCCCGCATCACGGTCCGGGTCTTCCGCCGGAACTCCCGCCCCGGCGAGGCGACGGGGAGGAAGCGTCCTCGCGCGCGCGGCTCGCTCACCACGCGGTGTCCGGCGGCGACGATCTCCAGGGGGACGAGGAAATCCCGCGTGAAACGCCGGTCCGTGGGGGCGACCAAAGAGCGCCGGACCGCGTAGAAGGAGCCGCTCACGCCGACCAGCGTGCGAACCCGCGCCTCGAGCCTGCGGATCATCATCTCATAGCGGACGTAGAGCCCTTCGCCTCCGCCCGGCACCTCGTCCTCGCTGGAAACGCAGCCCACCGTCGGGTCGTGGAAGGGCTTCACGATCTCCCGGATCGCCTCCCGGTTCAGGCGGATGCCGGCGTCGGTGAAGACGATCACATCCCCCGTCGCCTCGGGGAGCGCCCGGTTCTGCGCCGCCACCTTCCCCTCTCTCCTCTCGGAACGGACGAGGCGGACGCCTCTGTCCTCGAAGGCGAGAACCGCCTCCTCCGTCGCGTCGGTGGAGCCGTCGGAACTGATTATGATGTGAAGCCTATCGGGCGGATAATCGAGCCGGAGAAGGTTCTCGATCTTCCCGCGGATCTCCTCGGGGCTGTTGTGCACCGGCACGATCACCGTCACCTCGGGCTCGATCGCCCCCCGCCGGACCGGGCGCCCGCGCGCCGCCGCCGCGAGGCCGAGAAGAAGAGGGTAGCCGGCGTATGCGTAAAGAACCGTCGCAGCCGCCGCCCAAAAGAGAATCGCCCAAACGTTCATCGAAGGGCCCTCCCCATCTTCTCCAGGATCGAATCCGCGATTCCGTCGTCGATGAGGGGATGCGTGGGGAGGGTCAGGATCTCCCGGGCGATCGTCTCCGCCCCTTCCGTCCCGCCGCCGGAAACGAGGCGCTCCGGATCGAGCCCGGGGATTTCTCGGATCGGGGAGGGATAGGAGGCGGCGACGCCGAGGGAGCGAACGGCGCGCCAAACCGCGTCCCTCTCGGCCGCTTCAACATAAACGGGGCATCGAATCGCGGAGGAGGGTCCCGCCGGTTCGGGGAAGCGGATCGGAAGCCCTCGCGCCGCGGCCTCCTCCCGGTAACGCTCCGACCGGCGCCGGCGCGCTTCCGTCTTCTCCTCCCGGCCGTGAAGCAGGCGTTCCGCGAGGCCCGCGACTGCTCCCTCCGCCGGGCCGACGGCAAAACTTTCATCGTAAATCGTTTCGCCGATCCCGAGCCAGGGAAGCGATGCGGGTATTCCGTACAGGGAGGGTCGGAAGAAGAGGGATTGCGCCCAAGCCTCGCATGTCCGCAGAGCGCCGCGGCCGCCGCCCGCGGGCACGCGAAGCGCTCCGTCGAGCGTACCCCCCTTCTCCACGAGGAGCGCGCCGCCGCCGAGGGCGGGGATCGCCTTCCCTCGGCCGAAGGAGAGGAGCCCGCCCTCGCCGGCCGCTCCGGCCGTCTTTCCGGGCGGCGCGGCGCCGAATCCCTGGGCGGCGTCGTCGATCAGAAAGGCGCCCCACTCCCGGGCGAGCGCCTCCAGGCGAACCAGGCGGTTCGGGTGGCCGAAGAGGTGGTGCGTGACGATCGCCAGGATCCTGTCGCCGTCGATCCCGCGGAGCGCCTCTTCCCGAAAATCGAGGTCCGCCGGATCCAGGTCGACCGGTTGAACCTTCAGCCCCGCTCGCGACACCGCGGCGGGAACGGACCAGCAGGTGTAGGCGCCGACGGCCACGCGGTCTCTTCCGGGCCGGACCCGGCGGCAGGCGTCGAGGAGAAGGGTGAGGGCCGCCCGGCCGGAGGAAACGGGGAAGGCTCTCCTTCCCGGAAAGATCTCCTCCAGAGAGCGAACCAGCCTCTCCCTCGCCCCCTCGGGATCGCGCCACCCCGCCAGAGCGGCGCGCCGATCCCCCGAGCGAAGAGGGAAACCAGCCGGCGGAAGCCTACCGATCATCGTTCCTCCTCTTCTTCCTCAGCCCGACTCGACAGGCGGAGTCCGATTACGCAAAAAGAAGTGATGAGGTAGATGTGCGGGTAGTACAGAGCCGAAAGAAACGAGGATGTGACCAAGAACCCGATCGCGCTCCCGAGGGTCGCGGTGCCGAAATAGCGGGCGAAACGCGCGCCTTCCCCCTTTCCCCGTCGTCCGTAGCGCAGAGTCTTGCGGAGGTCTCCGAGGCACTGCAGCGCGAGGATCGTGTAGATGGCGATCCCCGCGGCTCCCATCTCCGCCACGAGAAGGGGAACGGTGCCGTGCATCGCTCTTCCCCATTGGGTGTCCGGGTTCGGCAGGTCCAGATAACGGGGCATGTAGAGCGGCGAGTTCCCCGGTCCGACGCCGATGAGCGGCTTTTCGGCGAACATCCGCATGCCGGCGAGCCAGTACTCCCTCCTCTTGTGGGCGGTTCCCTCGTCGGTGTTCCGGATCGACGCGATCTCCTCGAAGTAGCGGGACGGGGCGATCGCCGCCACGGCGCTGATCAGAAGAATCATGACGAACGCACCGAGCAGTTTTCGCCGGCTGCGGAGCCAGCAGAAAAAGAGGGTGGCGCTCATACCGACGAAGCCGCCCCGCGACATCGTGAGCATGACCGTGACGAGCAGAACGCCCGCCAGGAGCGCCCAGAACAGCTTCTTCCCCGCTCTCCGGCTCTCTTCGATGTGAAAGAAAACGAAGGGGAAGATCACGATGAGCGCCATGGCGAAGTCGTTCTCGTCGCCGAGGAAGTTGCCTCCCACCGACCCGGTGGTCCCCCAGCGGTTGCCGACGAGGAACTGGACGATCCCTTTCCCGCAGAGAAAAATATGGGCCGCCACGAGAAGGCCGATCAGGGCGCGCACGCGCGTACGACGGTCCACCAAATTGACGGTCAGCATATAAAGAATAACCGTGAGCGCCATGCCGCGGAAATACTGGAACGCCCAATAGTTGTTGATCGAGGTGATGACCGAGAGCCCCATGAAGGCGAGCAGTCCGACGAGTGTCGTGCTCTGCCTGGACCAGATCAAGCGACGGTTCGGGTCGCGAATCACCAGGATGATGAAGACGCCGAACATCGCGATGGTCGTGAGGAAGGGGAGGCGGAGCGGTTGCAGGGGAGCGATCATGTCCTGGGGGCGAAAATACTCGAGGAAGTAGATCAAAAGGACGCCCAGGAAGGGGCGCTTCAACACGGCGAGGAGAACCGCCGCGATCGGCAGGAGGGCGATCGCCAGCGCCCAACCCACCTGCGTGGGGAGATTGACAACCGCCAAAGCGCCGACGGCGCCCACCACGAGGGCGATCAGGACGAGTGAGAGCGGACCGGAGCGATTCACGGGATCCTCCGGACGATGACCGGCCCCAACCACCGCGCTAACGGGAGGGGAAGGCGCTTCCATGCCTCGACGAAGAGGCGAAGCTTGCGGCTCGCGGTGCTGCGCTCCGGCACGGCGTCGGCACGGAGGAGCGCATAGTGCCACCGGCAGGGGACGGGCGCGGCGCCCCACTGTTTCTTGAAACGATAGGTGCCGCTCCCCGCCGTGGAGCGTCCGAAATCGAAAACGCTCGCCCCCCCCTCCCGGGCGCGACGGATGGCGGTCCAATAGAGAAGGTGGTTCGGGCAGAGGCGGAAGCGGTCTCGAAGCGACGAAGCGCTCGGCACGACCGCCGTCTCTCCGTGGCGCAAAAGGACGCATCCACCCACCGGGGTTTCCCCTTCTTCCCGGACCACGATCACCTCCATGCTCGGACCGAAGGCCGCGGCCATCCTCTTAAAAAAGTCACGGCCCCAAACGGGAACGCCGATGTCCCGCATGTTCCGCGAAAAAACCCGATAGAAAGGATCGAGAAGCTCCGCGCCTCCGCTCTCGGCGACGAGCCCCTCCTTCTCCGCCTTGCGGATCTGGTTTCGCACCTTGGCGGGGAAGCCGTTCCACATTCGCTCCGGGTCGTCCAATTCCAGGAGCAGGGTGGTCTTGCCCTCCCGGACCGGTCGCGGCTCTCCCAGATCGCGCAGGGAGCGGATCTCCACGTAGCGGCAGCGCTCCTCGCGGCCGATCTCGACGGCACGCCGGAGAAGAGCTCTTTCCGTGTCCGCGTCCTCGGCGAGGGGGCCGGCGTCGTCCAGCCAGGGAAGGGAGACGAGCGCCCTTCCTCCCACCAACCCCTCGACGCGCACCAGAGGGAGCACGCCTGCGATACGCCCCTCCCTCTCGGCGATCAGATAGCGCGGGCGGTGGCCGAAACTCTCGGCGAGAACCGAGCGCCATTCGATGCGGTGCCCGACGCGGCTCTCCGGACGAGCGCCGACGAAGGCGCGCCAATGCTCCTCATCCCCGTCGCGGAACGGGCGGACGGTCATTCGAGGACCTCGCGGACGCTGTAATCGCGCGTTTCCCGCGAGTGTGTGAAGATGATCATCTCCCCGATCAGGCCGATGGAGATGGTTTGCACGCCGAGCACGGTGAGTAGAATCCCGAGGAGGAGGAGCGGGCGGCCGGCGATTCCGTGCGAGAGGATCACGCGATCGATGAACAGGTAGAGGTTGATCAAAACGCCGGGCAAGAGGAGGATCGAGCCGACGAGCCCGAAGAAGCGGAGCGGCTTCTGGGTGAAGCGCAGAAGGAAGTAAAGGGTGAGCACGTCCAATATCCGGTTGAAATAGACGGTAGGGCGGGAGGCGCGGGCGCCGTTGCCGCGCGGCCAGCTCACCTGGAGTAGAATCTCTTCGACCCGGTATCCCCGGCCCACCGCCAGGAAGGGAAGGAACCGGATCATCTCCCCGTAGAGGGCGATCTCCTCCGCCACCTCGCGACGGTACGCGCGGACGCCGCTCGTGAAATCCCGGAAGCTCGCTCCGGTGGCGCCGCGGATCAGGCGGCGATACACGCGAAGCGGCAGGCGCTCCCGCCCGCCCCCCGGCTCGCCGGATCGCGCGCCGAGAACGAGGTCCGCCCCCTCCGTGATCCTTTCGCGCAGGCTCCGGATCTCGTCGGCCGAAACGGGAAGCGTTCCGGGAACGGTGAGGAAAACGCCGCCGGAGGCGTGTGGAAGCGCCGCGTCGATGGCGGCGGTTTCGCCGAAACGCTTCGAAAGACGAACCACGCGCACCGGTCCCGCGCCCGTCGGAAGTCCGTCGAGCCAGCCCCGGCCCTTCCCCGTGCCGTCGTCCAAGATCAGGATCTCGTGGGAGATTCCGGCGAGCCCCTCCCGGATCTCACGGATCTGCTTGTCCACTCCATCGACGGCGTAGGGGAGGTAGAGAAAGACGGTGACCTCCACCGGCGCGTTCCGCGGGTCGCTCACGCCTCACCCCTTCCGATCAGGCCGCTCAGCATCGAGCCTTGCCTGTAGTTACCGGTGGCCGTAACGATCTCGGCGAACCATCCGAGCGAGAGAAGGTAGAACCAAGCGAAAAAGAGAAGAAAAGTGGTTCCGGGAAGCACGATCGGCGGTTGGCCGGCTGGTTGATTGATGTACCAATAGGCGGCCCAGAGACCGATCACCGTTCCGGCCAGCGCGAAGGGAAAGGCGAGATAGCTGAACCAATAGCGCGGCCGCGAGGCGAAATGGAGAATCATCTGCAGCGCCACCAGGTCCGCCATGACCCGTCCCACGCGGCCGAGGCCGTACTTGGAGACGCCGGAATGGCGGGGATGATCCCGGACCGGCACCTCGGCGGCTCGGGCGCCGGTGAGGGACGCGAGAGCCGGAAGGAAGCGGTGCATCTCCGCGTAGATGTGCAACCGTTGCGCCACCTCCCTCTCGTATCCCTTCAGGGTGCAACCGTAATCGTGAAGAGGAACGCCGGAGAGCCGTGAGATGAGCGCGTTGGCGGTGATGGAAGGGAGCCGTCGCGTAAGAAACGGTTCCTTCCGGCTCTTTCGCCAGCCGCTCACCACCTGAAATCCCTCGTCCATCTTGGCGAGAATCGCGGGGATGTCCCTCGGGTCGTTCTGCAGGTCTCCGTCCATGGTGACCACCCGATCGCCGCGGGCGTGCTGAAAACCGGCGGCCAGCGCCGCCGTCTGCCCGAAGTTCCGCCGGAGCCGAACGACACGCACGCGCCGGTCCCTCTCGCGGATTTCCCGGAGACGATCGAAGGTGCCGTCCCGGGATCCGTCGTCGACGAACAGGATCTCCCATGAGAGTCCGAGCCCGTCCAAAACCGGCCGTGTTCTCTCGTGAAGAAGACGCACGTTCCCCTCTTCGTCATAGACGGGGATCACCACGCTCACATCGAGTCGTTCCGGACGGGAATCCGTCATTCCTCACTCCGCCGGGGTCCGGGCGCCCTATTTGTACCGATACCCGTAGTATTTATAGTCGTAATAGTAGGGCAGGGCGCCCTTCGTGTTGTTGATGACCACACCCGCCAAGGGGGCATCCACGTCGCGAAGGATCTCCTTCCCTCGAAGAACGACCTCCCGCGGCGTTTTTCCCGCCATAATCACGAAAAGAACGGCCGACACCGAACCGGCGAGCACCATTCCGTCGCTCACCGGAAGCAACGGGGGAGAATCGATCACCACCGTGTCGTAGAGGGCGGCGAGCCGCCGGAAGAGCGGTCCGACATGCTCGGAATCGACCAGCGCGGACGGGCTTTTCACCATCGATCCGCTGGTCAGGATGAAGAGGTTCTCCTGTGACGTCGGGCGGACCACTTCCTCCGGTTCGGCGGTCCCGCGAAGCAACTCCGTCGCCCCTCCCCGCAGAGGGAGGCCGAAGAGGCGATGCATGCGGGGCCTGTGGAGGTCCATGTCCATCAGAAGCACGCGCCCCTTCTCCTGCCGGGCGATCGTGACCGACAGAAAAGCGGCGGTGGTGGTTTTCCCCTCCTCGTGTTTGGCGCTCGTCACCATGAGAGGAGAGATCGCCTTCCCCGCCTGTTTGTAGCGGAGGCGCGAGTAAAGACGGCGGAACTCGATGGCGCTCGGCGCCTCCGGGTCGTAGCCTTCCAGGATTCGGGTCTCTTTCATCGCCCGGCCTCCCCTCCCCCCGAAGCGGCCGTCGCCGAGCCGGCGTGCCCGCTCTCCCGGGCGGACTCTCCCCCGTCGTTCCCCTCATCCCCGCCGCCGCCGAAGATGAACCATCCGATCAGCGCGCCGATCAGGATGCCGCCGACGATGGTGACGATCAGGCCGCGGCGAAGACGGTTCTTGGGGTCGGGCTCGAAACGGAACTCGATTTTGGGGATCGTTCCCAGAATCGGCGCGCCGACCAGTTCCTCCGCGTCCCGCACGTCCTTGACCGACGTGTCCATGTATTCCCCGGCGATCACCAGCGCCGAACCGAGGGCGATGCCGAGGACCACCGCGAGGGCGTACAGCTGCGGCTTGTTCGGGCGAACGGGGCTGCTGGGCCAGCGCGGCGGCTTGATCACCTGCAGGCTGCGGTTCAGCTGTTCACTCTCCACCGCCTCGGAGATGCGCGTCGAGGTGGCCTGGCGAACAAAGGACCGGTAGATCTCTTCGTTGATGCGGACCTGCTCCTCGAGGAATTGGAGCTGCTGGTCCCGGCGGCTGATGGCGCTCGGCGAGAGACCACCCCCTCCGGGCGATGTCTGGCGCATCAGCGCGCCCTTCCGCGACTCCAACGACCCGATCAACACCCGGTCGAAGGCGGCGGTGGCGGCCAGTTCCTGTTGCCGGCCGGGACGCCCCGCGAGAAGCGTGCGCGCGGAACGTTCGAGGGCGTCGCGGATCTCCTGACGGGCGCCTCCGATGCGCGAGTTGTGCGCGATCACCGAGGGATCATTCCAGGATCGTTCCAGTAGAAGGAAACCGAGTTGTTTCTCCAGAGAGACGAGCCTCTCCACGCGGAGGGCGATCTCCGGGCTCACCGTCTCCTGAAAGTCCTCCACCCGGTATCCGTAGGACTGCTCCAGGATCGCGCGGGTCTCCTGTAGGTCCTCGGTGATCCGCAGGATCTCGAAGCCGGTCTCCTCGGCGAGGCGGTCCACCACGTTCGGATCGACGCGGGTGACCGGCTCCCCCTGGTCGCTCACGCGGTGGGTTTCCAGAAAACGGTCCAGCTCGCGCTGCGCCTCGTCCACCTTGTCCTTGTAAAGGCGCATCTGCTCGTCGGTGAAATCCGAGGCGGCCCGTATGCGGGAGAGTTCCTCTCCCTGCACCATCTCGAAGAGATCGGCGTTGATCCTCTCCGCCAACTCGTAGAGAAAGCGGGGGTGCCTTCCCTCGATGGTGACCTGGTATACGCTCGGCCCGGCCAGGTTGATCTCGATCAGGCTGCCGAGCCAGCCCGTGGCGTCTTCGCGGACGATCGCCTCCACGCTCTTCGGGTCCCCGGTCAGCCTCTTCTTCTCCGCGGCTTGCTCCAAACGGTCCGGGTTCTCCAGTACTCCCATCTCCTCGGCCACGTTGCCGAGAAACTCCGGGGCGAGGACCTTCATCCGGAGAAGGTTCGCCTGCTCCATTCGGTCGTCCCGGCGCTGGCTTCCGCTGGAGCGCGATCCGGGAAGGAGGTGACTCTGCACGTCCCGCGTGAGCGAGGTCTGGGACTCGAAGAGGATCGTCGATTGCACGCTGTAGATCTTGGGGAGGCTCTCGATCAGGAAGATGGAACCGCCGATCACGACGAGCAAGGGGAGCAGCAGGTGCCACTTCCTTTTGGCCAGGATCTCCCCCAGGACCCGGGGGTGGATGGATTGACGGGAATCGTCCATGGCGGATCGCCCAGCCCGGTGGTCAGTTGTTCGAGATCCGGTCCACCAAGAGGTAGACGGTGACGAGGCTCGTCAACGTGGACAGGGTCGGCCTGACGTCCTCGAAGAAACGGCGGAAGCGGTTGCTGCTCCGGAGACCCACTTCCACGGTGTCCCCCGGCCGCAGGGCCGGGTTCGCCCGGAGGTCCCCCCGCCGGAGATAATCATCCAGGTTCACCTCCTGAACGACCCGCCTCTCCCCGTCCGCCCGCACGAGACGAACGTGCTCCACGTCGGCGAACTCGGTCACCCCTCCCGCGAGCAGGATGGCGCCGATCAGATCCTCCCCCGGCCCGACGAGGAACATCCCCGGGGTCCTCACCTCACCGTACACGTAGACCTTGTTCGTGGAGAACGCATCCGGTCCCTCCACGTTGGTGCGCGGGATGTACACCGTATCGCCCGGCTGAAGCCGGGGAAGGGCCGTCTCCACGGCGCCGAGAAGGAAAGCGTTGAGATCCACCGGAATCGAGCGCCTCCCTTCGCCGTCGCCGCGCAGGATTCTCACCTCGCGCAGATAGGCCATCCCCGTCGGCCCCCCAGCCTTCATGATCACGGACCAGAGATCCGGTATCTCTTGAAAGGCGAAGGGCCCCGGATGAGCCACTTCGCCGAAGACGAAAATCTCCCGGCTGTTGTACTCGACGACGACCACCTCCACCTGGGAGATGTCCCGTTTGTAGAGCGAGTACCGTTCCGTCAGGATGCGGGAGAGCTGCGCCGGTGTATACCCGGCCGCCCGGATCGGTCCGACCAAAGGCAGGACGATCGTGCTGTCGATGCCGACCTCCACTTCTCGATCCAGGCTCGGCTCCTGCCAAACCGAGACGCGGAGGATATCCCCGACGCCGATGGTGTACACGTTCAGGCCTCTCTCCTGCGCCGAGGTCTGAACCGCCGCGGCGAGGAACAGCGCCGCCGCGAATCCCTTCAGGATCCCGTCTCGTGTCATAGGTCGCCCTCTTCCGGCCGGAACATGCGGGGCTCCCGCCCGCCGAACCGCCAGGGGGAACGTACAACGCCGGGATCAAGGTGTCAAGCCGGGAACGAGCCGTATCTCCTTGTCTCGTCGTCACCTCCGCCGCCGGCCCTTAAAAGACCGGTGGCGTCTTCCCGCTCTGCCGCACCCGGAAGCGGTCGATCCGATTCCGCAGAGTATTCCGGCTGATGCCGAGCAGCTGCGAGGCCTTGACCTGGTTCCCGCCGACACGCTCGAGGGCGAGACCGATCAGCGCTTTCTCGAACTCCCCCACCGTCCGGTCGTAGAGGGCGCCGCGGTTCTCGGCGGTGAGCGAGCCGAAGACCGGTTCGAGCACGTGCCGGAAGGAATCGGCGAGATCCTCCCCTTCCGACCCGGCGGCCTGATGAGATCCCCCGCGCCGATCCGAACCGACGGGCAAATCCTCCGGAGCGATCATGCCGGTTTTGCTCAGAAGCACCGCGGTCTGGATACCGTTCTCCAGCTCACGGACGTTTCCCGGCCAGTCGTGTTCCCTGAGGAGTTCCAGCGCCGAGGGCGAAAATCCCCGTATCCTCCGCTTCGAGCGGAGCGCGTATTTTCTGAGGAAATGCTCCGCCAGCAGGAGAACGTCGTCCCCCCGCTCACGAAGAGGAGGCAGGAAGATGGAGACGACCTTGAGCCGGTAGAAGAGGTCCACACGGAAGGTCCCCTCCTTCATGCAGCTCACCAGACTTTTATTGGTGGCCGCCACGACACGCGTGTCGGTCCGCACGGTCTCCCTTCCTCCGACGCGCGTAAAGGCCTGTTCCTGCAGGACCCGGAGCGCTTTGCTCTGGATCGGCATGCTCATGTCGCCGATCTCGTCCAGGAAGATCGTCCCGCCGCTCGCCTGTTCGAATTTCCCCGTCTTCCGGCCGAGGGCGCCGGTGAAGGCGCCTCTCTCGTATCCGAAGAGTTCGCTTTCGAGGAGCGTCTCCGGGATCGCCGCGCAGTTGACCGCCAGGAAGGGTCCGTTCCTGCGCCGGCTGTTTTCGTGGATCGCCCGCGCCACCAGTTCCTTGCCGGTGCCGCTCTCTCCCTGGATCAGCACCGCCGCGTCCGACGAGGCGACCTGCCCGATCCGTTTGTAGATCTCCACCATCTCCGCGCTGCGCCCGATGAGCGGATTCCCCTCGCCGGCGCGGATTTCCGTCCCCTTCTCCTCCTCCTCCCAATTTTCGTCCGGAAGCGAGACGTGAAGGGCCTTTTCGATCGCCGCAAGAGTTTTCTCCGTGTCCAACGGCTTGGCGAAATAGTCGTAGGCCCCTTCGCGCATCGAGTCGATGGCGTCCTGCGTGTTGGAATGCTCCGTGATGATGATGACCGGGATCGCCGAATCGATCCGCTTGATCTGCCGGAGGATCTCCGGTCCCGACATGGTGCGGAGCGCCAGCTCCGATATGACCAGGTCGGGCCGTTCCTCGTGGATCCTTCCCAGCGCCCGTCGCTCGTCGGTGTAACTCAGAACCTGGTATCCCCGGTTCTTGAGCGACGACTCCAGCTTGCGGACCGATTCTTTCCTGCGGTCGATGATCGTGATGTTTTTCAGGGCGTTTCACCTCCCGCGACCACCTTGGCGGGAATAGAGGAAAGCAAGGGTTGTACCGATTTCGATTCGTTCTGTTCAAGAAAGGGGCAAGGCCCATGTGGCGTTTTTCGGTGGTTTCGAACCGTTTTCGGTTAATCCTGAGGGGGAGGAAGCGGGAAGCCCGAGTGAGAGGGGCGCGTCTTGCACCCCCGCACCGTTGCGATGTGCCATGAAAGAAGCGCCGGGGGGGAAAGGCCCCGCTCCGGCGCCGGAATCCTTCGATGAAGGGGAAGGACCCTTGCGGTGGGCGTGAAAAAGAGGGTCTCTCCGGCGCCCCACCGCCCGCCGGAGAAGGGTCAGCGGAGGACCGCCGTTCGGCCCACGTGATACACTTCGTCCCCCCTCTTGACGACGAAAAGATAGACGCCGGAGGCGACGGGGACGTTTTCCTCGTTGCGGAGATCCCAGCACCAGACCGCCTCGGCGCCGGTCCCCTGCGGTTCCTCGATGGTTCGCACGGGCTCACCGGTGACGGTGTAGATCTCGATCCTCACTTCGCCGTCCGTCGTGTCGATGGAGGCGACGTCATGGAAGGCGACCGTCTCCTCGGAGAGCGAGGCGCAACCCGGCTCGGTCTCCTCCCCCCAACGGTAGGGGTTCGGGTACGCCGTGATCCGCCGTTCCTCATTGCCGTCGTCGCTCTGATCCGCGGTGGTCCAGTCGACCACCAATTTGCAGATCCCTCCGCCCCAGGTGGAAATCCAGATCTCCTCCTCGTCCAGATCGTTCTTTACGATCTGAAGGGAGGTGATCCAATCGCTGGTGAGGCTCGATCCGCGCTGCGAGTTCGCGATCACCCTCCAAGGTTCCAGCCAGGTCTCTCCGTCGGCGAGAAGGCAGGCCAGCCCCCCACCGAAGGTGCCGACCCAGGTGTTTCCCCTGCCGTCGAAGGCGATCGCACGCACCCGGTTGTCCGGCAGGGAGCCGCCGGTATTGAATTCCGTATAAACGGTCCAGATCGAATCCGGGATGGAGAAGCGGACCAGGCCGCCGAAGGATCCCACCCAGACATTGCCCTTGTCGTCGGCGCGGATGGCGTAGTTGCTGTTGTCGGGAAGCGGAGAGGTCTCCTTGAAGAAGGAGCGGCAGCGATCATCGCCGGCAAACGTCAGCGTTCCAAGGGTGTTCACGGCGTGAATGCCGTTGGCTTCCGTAGCGAGCCACACACGGCCGTCGCTGCTGAAGGTGATGTCCACGGAGGACGGTCCGAGGTTTTCGTTGTCGTTGGGAATACAGGGAGGAACGAGGCTCCCCGGGTTCTGTTCGTCGTCCAGGCTGTCCACCACGCCCACGCCGACGCGCGTGATCGCCGCCCACTTGTTGTTGTCCGGGTCCACCTCGACGCTGAACACCGCTTGGTTCCGCGGCTCGATTCCGTCGGCGCCGGAGAGGTCGAAAAACTGCAGGTCTTCCGTGCCGGGAACGCCGGTGACGGAGGCGGCGATCTTGATCAGGTTCCCCGGCGTTTCGCCGACGCGGCGGACGCCGAACCAGCGGTTGCCGGCGCTGTCGATCGCCACCGCGTCCACGTCCACCATCGTGGTTCCCAGAATCGTTCCGCCCATGGCGTACCAGGTGTTCCCCTTCAGAACCGAAATCCCCCGCCCGGGCGAATCCGGTCCCTCCACGTTCCCCTCCATGGCGCACCAGATGTCGTGGTTTCGATCGATCGCCAGTTCGCCGACGTAGTTGCTGGAGATGTCTCCGGAAACGACGTGGGGCGCCCAACGCCGCGTGGCGGCCTGCCACTCGAACATGAAGCGCCGGGAGTTGCACGCCCAGATGTCCCCCCCCTCGTCGATCAGGATCGATTCCGTGGCGTCCACGTTCCCCATCGGCGTTCCGCTCACCTGCTGCACCTGCTGGAACATGTTCCGGTACGGCCCGTTGTTCGTGGCGAACCATGGGACATCCGCCCCCGACGAGTCCTCGAAGGCGATCGCCCGAACGGCGTATGGCCGGAGCGCGACGAAATCCAGGGGCTGCGAGGCTTCGCCGTCCACCACCCAGGCGATCCCGTTGGGCGTGCCGACCCAAACCTTGCCCGTGCGATCGACGGCGAGGGAGATCACCTCCATCGAAGGGAGATCGTCCGTCTCGGGCCGGTAGTTTCTTACCTCCCCCCGGCTGTACCGTGAGAGCCCCTTGTCGGTGCCGAACCACACCTTCCCCCCCCCCGAGGTAATGCTGAGGATGTTGTCGGAAATGATCCCTTCCTTGTCCTGGGTCACCACCGATTTCCTCTCTCCGGCCTCGAAGAGGGTGGCGCCGCTCTCGGTCCCCACCCAGACCGAATCGCCCACGGCGTAAATGGTGTTCACCTTCTTCCCGGAAGTGAGGAGCAGTCCCTCGAAGGAGCTGATGACGCGCCACCGTCCCTCCGCGTCCAGAACGGAAACTCCCAGGTCAATGTCGCCGTGGCCGAACCACTTGTTCCCCAGGCGGTCCACCGCCACGGAAACCACGTTCACGCTCGGCAGGCCGTCGTTCGGCAGGATCGCCTCGTACTGTTGCTGAACCGTGTCCCAGCGAAGTCCGCCTCCACCGGTGGCGAAATAGAGATAACGCCCGTCGCGCGCCGCTTGCACGACGCTCCTCTGGCTCAGGTACACCTCCCAGCTGTCCTCCCCGGCGACCGCCGCGGGGAGCAGGAGAAGGAAAAGCAGGACCGTCAGGAACGGCTTTTTTTTGATTCTCATGGAGCGGTCTCCTCACTCGCCGGCGCCGAACGGAAGAGGCGATGCAGAAGGATCTGCAGATCGAATCCGATCGACCAGTACTGGAGGTAGTACAGGTTCAAACCCACCGGGTCCCGGAAGGGGACCCACGAATGGTCGGCCCGCGCCGTCACCGGAACGATGCCCGGCTTCATGGTAACCAGAAGGCGCTGCCATTCGTCAAGGAACCTTCCCGCTTCCGGCTCTTCCGGGAAGGGACCGACGAAGGAGAAACGCCCCGCCAGCACCGCCCCGAGCGCCGGGTAGGCCGCGAGGAAGGGGAAACGGCCGTAGAGGCTTCCGAGGGCGCGCGCCGCACCCGCCGTTTCGCCGGGCGAGGGAACACGGAAGAGGAGGAGACGCTCTCGGACGCCGCGGAAATGGACGCGCTCCTCGCGGCGGAAGACGGGACGCGCCCCGCCGATCAGCGCGGCGAGCGTGATCAACGCCGCCGGAATCGCTCCGGCGATGAGAAGCACGACGCCGAGAAGAAAGTCGAAGAGCCGCTTTCTGCCCGGGCGCAGCCGGATGAGAAGCCGTCTCTCGAAACGGAGAACCGGCAGATTGAGAAACGCCTCGGCGCGCCCCCGGGCGATGGTCATCGATTCCAGATCGGAGAGAACCCGCACCGTCACCGGCGCGTCGGGGAGGCGGAGAAGGAGGCGCGTCACCAGGGGGAGAGGATCTCCGACGCCGGCGTAAAAAACATCCGTGATCCGGTGGTCCCGCACGATGCGGGGAAGCTCGTCCACTCCCCCCAGGACCCTCCGCCCCCCCGTCTCCTCCCCATCCTCCCGCACGAAACCGACCAGGTCGTAGCCGAGTTCACGGAAGGTGCGGAGCTGATCCGCCAAGCCCGCCGCCAGGTCGTTGGTGCCGACCACCACCGCACGGCCGAGATCGTACGCGCCCCGGCGGAGATCGGCGTGGAGCCGGTCGAGGAGGCTCCTTCCCAGAACGAGAAAGAAGACGAGGAGCACGAAAAAGATGGTGACCAGGATCCGTGAGTAAATGTGAGCCTGCGTGAGAAAGGTGGCGGCGGTCACCACCAGATAGGCGATCCCGACGGCGCGGAGCGCGCAGACGATCCGATCCACCACCGGACCGGGACCGGCGGGGGCCACCCTCTCCCGATAAAAACCGCTCGTGCCGAGGCTGAGCAGCGTGATGAGGTTTACGAAGACCAGGAAAACGCCGTAGGCGCCGAGCGCCCACACCGGTTTGCTCGGGAAGAACGCCTCCACGAGGCGGCGCAGGCCGTAGGCGGTCAGGAAGGCGAGGTTGATCATCGCCGCGTCCATGCCGAGGGAGAGGATGAAACGCGCCCAGTGGCGGCGCGCCTTCCATCGGTACACGGCGTGGCTCCATTTGTCGTAGAAACGGAACATGCTCCCCAGATGAGAGCGGGTTTGGCGGCTCCAGAGGCGGCGCGCCGAATCCCGCCTGTGGGCGTGGATCATCTCCGCGTCGGCCACGTAAACCACGCGCCACCCCTGCGCCTTCATCCGGTAGCACCAGTCGACGTCCTCGAAGTAGAGGAAGAAGCGCTCGTCCATGGCGCCCACGTCCTCCACCGCGCTCCGGCGGACCAAGAGGCCGGCGCCGAGCATCCAGTCCACGTCGCGCACCGAGCGGTGGTCCCAGTCGAGCATCAGGTGTCTGCGGATCACCGGACTGTCCGGCCGGAGACGGCCGAGGGGCGTGCGCCGGTAGAGGAAGGTCTTCCATGTATAAAAAGTTCTACAGGAGTGTTGGAGCGTTCCGTCCGGGTTCAGCAGTTTCGGTCCGGCGATCCCCACCTCGGGGTGCTCCATGGCGTATTCGAGAAGACGGTCCAGGCTCCCCTCGGTCACGCGCACGTCCGGGTTCAGCACCAGGAAGAACTCGCCCCGAGAGGCGCGGATCCCCTGATTGACCCCCCGGGAGTACCCCACGTTCTCGGCGTTCTCGATCCGCCGCACCTCCGGAAAGAGTCGCTCGATCTCCTCCGGACTCCCGTCGGTGGAGGCGTTGTCCACGACGATGGTCTCATGCGCGTGGGAGGGAGGGTATTCGCGTAGAGATCGGAGCGCCTCGAGAATGTCGTCGCGGGTGTTGTAATTGACGAGAATGACGGAGAGGCGCACCTCTTCCCCGCCGGTGGGAGCGGTCCCGTTCACGGCCGTCCCTCCCCACGGCGGAGCCCGCCCATGCGGAGTCTCCAGACCATCCAGACCGCCTCCCAGATGATCCGCTTCGACATCTTCGACGAGCCGGAATGGCGATCCACGAACACGATGGGGATCTCGCGGATCCGATAATTCGCGCGCCAGCATCGATAGTTCAGCTCGATCTGAAAGCTGTACCCGTCGGAGCGCGATGTTTCGAAGCGGATCTTCTCCAACACTTCACGACGGAAACATTTGAACCCGCCCGTGGCGTCCAGAATCGGCATGCCCGTAACGATTCGCGTGTACAGGTTCGCGCCGTAGGAGAGGATCAGCCGTGAGATGGGCCAATTGATCACGTTCACGCCGTTCATGTAGCGGGAGCCGAGCACCACGTCCGCCACCTGCGCGGCGCGGAGGAAGTCGGGGATGTACTTGGGATCGTGGGAAAAATCGGCGTCCATCTCCATCACGAGGTCGGCGCCCAGGTCGAGTGCGCGGCGGAACCCGTCGCGGTAGGCGGAGCCGAGTCCCATCTTGCCGGGACGCTCCAGCAGGTGCACGCGGGGAATCCTCTCCGCCATGGCGCGAACCACATCGGCGGTGCCGTCGGGGGAGCTGTCGTCCACCACGAGCACCTCGACCCCCTCGGAGACGGCGAGAACCTCCGGGAGAAGACGCTCCAGGTTCTCCTTCTCGTTGTACGTGGGGATGACGATCACCGTTTTCACGTCAGGGCACATCGGTGGATCTCCTCCGGCGGTCCGCCACCACCACGGCCGCCGCGCCCAGCACCAGCAGGGCGACCGCGAGGAGCGTGACCGCCCGGGCGGCGACGAAGGGCCCAGACCGATAATAGAGAAGGACCTCGTGCTCTCCCGACGGGACGGGCACGGCTTGGAAGGCGTAGTCCGCCCGCAGAAGAGGCGCTTCTTCCCCGTCCACGAGGGCGTGCCAATAGGGGAGCCATGCATTGGACAGGAAGAGGATCGAGGGCCGGCGGGCGTTCACTCCGATCCGCAGGCGGTTCGGGCCGTATTCGGACCAACGGACCGGAAGGATCCCCGCCGCGTCTCCCCCATCGAAGGAGGGGAATCCGGGGTCCTCCTCGAGAAGAACGATGCGGCGCGGGTCGAAGTTCTCTCCGCGGATCCGTCCGATCATCCCGCTCGGGTCCCTCATCACCTCGTGTCCCTCCACCAGGAAGGCCCGCGGAAAAACCTCCCGATTCTCGTAGAGCACGCGCCCCCCCTCGCTCGCCCTCTCCACGAAGTCCGGGTGCCGGAGCCCGGGGGCGGAGAGGAGATACTTGATGTTCAAAAGGGCCAAAACGTTACCGCTGTTCAGATTCCGCGGATCGGAAAACTCGTCGTACCAGCGGATTCGGTTGTCGAAGAATCCCCGCGCCGCCTCGACGCCGAACACGCCGAAGAGGTTGCCGTGGAGCCCCTGGATGTTCGAGAGGGCCCGGAAAATGCCGGGGTCCTCCCGCATGGTCCGGATCGTCGCGTCCTCCCGGACAAAGTCCTCCAGGGGAACGGTTTTCACGAAATCGCGGTCCGTTTCCCCGGAAACGAGGAAGACCAGAGCCGCCAGAAGGAGGGCTGCCGCCTCCACCGGCCACCGCGAGCGGCGCCCGAACTCCACCACGCCGGCGAAGAGCGCCGTCGCGACGAGGAGGAGCAGGATCTGGAGCTGCGCCGTCGGCGCGTTTCGCATCGCGGCGGCGACGCGTTCGGCCGGCATGTTCTTGTGGAAGAGCGCTCCCCAGCCGCGGAAGAAAGGCTCGCCCGCGGATTGGAAGAGCAGGAGGAGCAGAAGAATCCCGCCTCCCGTCGCCACGCCGGCCAGTATCCGCCGCCTGTCTTCCCCGCGAAGCCAGGCGTCCAAGACCCGGGCGGCGATCACGGCGGCGCCGAAGGAAAAGAGGAAGAGGATGGTGCTCGGCGCTCGGAAGAACTTCGGAACCAAATGATAGATGATCCGGAAGAAGGGGGTTTCCGCCCCGAGCCCGTAGATCAGCGTGACCAGAAGGAGCAGATACCAGAAAAGCAGATTCCGGTCCCTCCGAATGCGGAAGAGACCGGCGAAGGCGAGAAGCATGACCAGGAAACCGGGGGACTCGCAGTTCAGCTTGAAGGGGTTTTTCCCCCAGTAGCCGTCGAGATAGCCGCCGAAGTGCGGGACGAGTAGGGAGACCGCCTCTTCCCAATGGATCGACCAGCTGGTGGCGAATTCGTAGGTGACCCCGCCGGCGCGGGGAGAGAAGGCGCTCGTGTACCGGTAGGCGGGGTAGGTCTGCACCGCGCCGATCGCCGCCCCGAGGAGCGCGGCGACGACGAAGAGCGCCGCCGTTCGCGCGATCCGTTCCCTCCGCCCCGCCCGCCAATCGCCGATCATCCGCCAAAAGAAGCGGAAGCCGAAGGCGCCGCAGGCGAAGAAGGCGAGCTGCAGGTGGGCGGTGAGGATCATCAGCCCCACCGCGGCGCCGAAGAGGAGCATGTCGGCGAAGCGCGCGCGCCGGAGGAGGCGCTCGAGGGCGAGAAAGCCGAAAGGAGTGAGCGAAGCGACGAAGAGCTTGCCGTCGTGGCCGGCGTAAATCAGCGACACCAGATAGGGAGCGAACATGTATCCCGCTCCACCCACCAGCGCCGCCGGCCGGCCGATCTTCCGCTCCCGCGCGAAGAGATAGAAGAACCATCCGGCCAGGAAGACGTGAACGACCAGCTTGACGCCGATCGCGCGGTGCACCGGCATGAGGAACTGCAGGATCGTGGTCGGATAGAACATGTCGCCGCCCATGAGACCGTCCACCATCGGGATTCCGCCCATCAGGTAGGGGTTCCAGAGCGGCAGGCCGCCGATCTGCCGGGCGAGATCGGTGAACACTTTGCGCGCGGCGTACCCCATCGGCAGCGTATCGGTGCCGAAGAGCATCTTGTCGGAAAAGAGAAACGCCCCGAAGAGAATCAACGTGAAGAGAAGATAGACCGCCGGCGCGATTCGATCCCACGTGGAATCGTTCCAACGAGCGGTGAACCGTGCGGCTGCGGCACCCGACCCGTCCCGTTCTTTTTTACGCTTTCTCTTTTCTTTCATCGAGCGTTCTCCCCAGGAACCAACCGATCGCCGCGGCCCCCATCTCGGCCAACGTGATCCAAAGCCGCGCCGCCAGGGCGAGAACCACGGGCCCCGGCGGAGGTAGCGTGGAACCGAGCAGATAACCGAGCGCCGCTTCGCGGACGCCGAGACCGCTCGGCGTGAGGACACTGAGAAATCCGAGCGCCCAGGAGATGGCGGCGGCGCCGGAGAAGACGAGCAGCCGCGCGGGTTCCCCGACCGGCGGCGGCGGCGGCGCGCCCTCCAGCCGGATCGCCCGCGAGAGGAGGACCAGACCGGCGCCGTAGAGAATCCAACTCGCTCCGTAGAGGAGCGTCAGAGACGCCAGCCCCCGCCAGCCGATGCGGTAAGGAAGCGCCTGCCGTCCGAGCACGCGCGCGGCGAGGCGGAGCAGGAAACCGAACACCCGCGGATGCAGGAGAAGGACGAGGATCACCGCCCCGCCGAGAGCGAAGACCATCTCCCGCCCCGCCGGTCCGGGCCGCGCCGGGAGCGACGCCAGAAAGACGAGCGCCGAGGCGAGCAGCACCATCATCAACTCCACCACCGTGCTGACCGACGCGGCGCCCGCCCCCACGCCGGCACGCCCGGCGAGGACGATCCTCCCCATGGCGAACCAGACCTTGCCGGGGATGTATTTCCCCAGCTGGGAGAGAAACCAGATCCGGCAGGACTCCCGGAAAGGGATCTCCTCTCCCAGCGCGGCGAGCACTCTCTTCCACGCCCAGGCGGCGAGGGCGAAATAGGCCGCCGCGACCACGAAGGCGGCGACGAGGGGCGCCGGCTCCAAAGACCAGCTGTAAATGCCCGCTTCCCGCCAGCCCCGGATCAGGCTCCTGAGCAGAAAGACGAGCAGAGCCGCCGTGAGGGCCGCAGAAAAGATCACGCGCGCGATCCGTTTTCCCCTACCCCCTTTCATGGCTCAACCAGTCCGTCACGGCGCGAACGATGCGTGGGCAGGCTTTGCCGTCTCCGTACGGGTTGTGCCGCCGCGCCATCGCCTCGTACGCCTCGGGCGAGTCGAGCAGGCGGGACGCCTCCGCGACGATCCTCTCCCGATCCGTGCCGACCAGGCGCACCGTGCCCGCCTCGACCGCCTCGGGGCGCTCCGTCTTCTCCCGAATGACCAGCACCGGTTTGCCGAGTGAGGGCGCCTCCTCCTGCACGCCGCCCGAGTCGGTGATCAGGAGATGCGCCTCGTTCATGAGGTGCACGAAGCGGACATAGTCGAGGGGCTCGATCAAGTGGATCCTCTCCCGCCCCCGGAGGAGACGGTCGGTGGTACGCCGGACGTTCGGGTTCGGATGAACCGGATAAATCACCTCCAGGTCGCCGTAGCGTTCCGTGAGGTCGCTCAGGGCGCCGCAGATCGATTCGAGGGGCGCCCCCCAGTTCTCGCGGCGGTGCGAGGTGACCAGCACCCAGCGCCGGGAGCGATCCAAGCCGGCCGGAAGGAGTTCCTCCTTCCCCCCCTCCCCGGTCTCTCGGAGGGTTCGGAAGAGGGCGTCGATCACCGTGTTGCCCGTAACGTGGATGCTCTTTTCCGGCACCCCTTCGGCGAGGAGCGCGCGGCGCGCCGTTTCGGTGGGGGCGAAGTGGAGATCCGCGACCACGGTCGTGAGACGGCGGTTGATCTCCTCCGGGAAGGGATTGTGTTTGTCCCGCGTCCGGAGACCCGCCTCCACGTGCCCCACCGGCACGCGGAGATAGTAGGCGGCCAGCCCTCCCACGAAGGTGGTGGTCGTGTCCCCCTGGACCAGCACCAGGTCCGGCTTCTCCTCCCGATAGACCCTCTCCAGGCCGGGGAGAAGGCGGGCGATGGTTTCGAAGAGACTCTGACCGGGGCGCATGACGTTCAGGTCTTGGTCCGGTTCGATGCGGAAGAGGCGGAGGACCTCGTCGGACATCTCCCGATGCTGGGCGGTGAGAACAGTCACCACGCGGACCGGCGCGTCGCTCTCGCGGAAGGAGAGCACCACCGGCGCCATCTTGATCGCCTCCGGCCGGGTGCCGATCACCACCGCCACGGTCCATCGCTTACCCATGAATGTTCTTCCCTTCCAGGACCTCGCGGAAAAACGCCTCGTGGCGCTCCACCAAGGCGTCGATGCTCCATTTCCCCGCGACCCGCCGCCGTCCCTCTCTTCCGAGGGCGCGCCGCTCCTCTTCGGGACGCGCCAGGAGGCCGTTCACCTTCTCCGCCAGGTCCGCGGGATCGCCGCTCCGGAAGAGGACCCCGCAGCTTTCGTCGATGATTTCCGGCAGCCCGCCGACGCGGGAGACCGCCATCGGTCGCTCACAGGACATCGCCTCCAACGCCGAGAGCGACGTGGCCTCCACAAGCGAGGGGATCACCACAGCGTCGGCGGAGGAGAGGAGCGCCGGCAGTTCCCGGTTCGGAACGCCGCCGAGGAAATGCACCCGTTCTCCGATGCCGTGGCCGGCCACCCGGCGGTCCAGATCCTCCCGTTCCGGTCCGATGCCCGCAAGATACAGGTCACAGTCGTTCTTTTCCAGGATCGCGGGCATGGCGTCGATCAGGTAGCGGACGCCGTTTTTCTTCACCAGCCTCCGCGTGGTGACCAGGATCCGCCTTCCTTCCCCGCGTTCCAGGCTCGGCTCCACGGGACGGAAAAGCTCGGTGTCGATCCCGTTCACCACCGGCTCGATCCTCTTCCCAGGCGCCACGAGGCGGCAGGCGTCGGCCAACTCGTCGCTCGTGGCGAGAATCAGGTCCGCGGACCGGAGCATCGCGCGGAACACCACCCTCCAATGCGCCTTCTTCACCATGCGAAGAAAATGGGAGGAATGGATGGTGACCACCAGAGGGGTTCGGCGGAGCCATCGGACCGGGAGGACCGGCGGCACGGACTGGAATGTGTGGGCGTGCAGCATCTCCGCACCCCACCCCTCACGGAGCGCGGCCGGAAAGGAGGCGGCGGCGTTTACCGTCCAGCCGAGCGGGCTCCGGTTCGGCAGGAAGACCCGCCGGATCGTCATGTTCCCCTCCCGCTCCCGTACCGCCGATTCCGGCTCGGTGCGGGAGGTGACCACCCGGACCTCGTGCCCCCGCCGGGCGAGGCCGCGGCAAAGGTAATAGGCGTGGTTCTCGATCCCGCCGAGGCGCGGAGGGAAATAAATCGTTTGCACAAAAATTTTCAAGGTTGCTCCTCCTCGCGCAGGCGAAGCAAGTAGGTGTCTGGATTGGGAAGGTGGAGCACCACGTCGAAACGGTCCTCATGCTTTTGAACCGCCGGTACGAGATAGCGTCCGGTGGTCGCCGAGAGGTGGGCGACCACCACGTAATTCACCTGGTCGGCGATCATCTCCTCGAACACGCTGTCCGGGTCCCTGGACCACAGATAGGAAACGGTGCGACGCCGCGCGCGCACGTAGAAGAGGTACGGCTTGCGGCAACAGATGACGCTGGGCTCGGGCGTTTCGGTCCTCACCCAATCGGCGACGGCGAAGTAGTTCCGCCAGGGCGCCGGATAGCCGCGCGGGGCGAAGCCGGCCCGCACGTTGGACTCCGCCTCGCCGACGAGGAGGAGGAAGAGGAGCACCGCCAGCACCGGCTTCATCGGAACGCGGGGGATCCTTCCCAACGTCCGGACGACGCCGACGCCGAAGTAGTAAAGGATCATCGGGATCACCGGGAGCAGAAAGCGGATGCTCGCCCACACCTCCGGCCAGGCGAGACAGATCGCCAGGTAAGCCCCGGTGTACAGCTCGAGCGCACCCGGCCCCGCCCGCAGCCGGAGGACGAGGCCGAGGAGGGCGATGACCGTCACGATCGCGGAGAGAAATCCCGTGCCGCCGAAGCTTTTCGGTTTCAGCGGGGGGAAAAGAGAGGGCGCCACCGACCGTCCGATCTCGTAGGCGCCGTATGTTTCCGCGTTCGCCCGGACACGCTTGCCGAAGAAGTAGCCCGCGGTCAGCTTTTTTCCCTCCGGGTCGTAGGGATTTTGGAGGAGGAACTGGCGAACGTAGGATTCCCCTCCCTCCGCCGTCCGGTTCCGCACCGCCCAAGGGGTGACGGCCGCGACGAAAACCACCGCGAGAATCGCGGCGTAGCGAAAACGCCGGATAAAAAGGAGCCGCAGGACAAAAGCGGCGGCGAGAGCGACACCCACGGTCCGCGTGTAGTAGGCGGCGACGACGGCGATCACGGCGATCGCGAAAGCGCGCCTCCCCCCCCGCTTCTCCCACACGGCAAAGAGCAGGAGCGCGAGAGCGCTGAAGAAGAGATAGGGGATTTCCGAGAGAACCTGATGGGAGAAGTCGAGAAGCTGCGGGTTGAGCGCGGTGAGCGCCCCCCAGGCGGCGACCGCCGGGACGGAGAGCGTGGACGACAGAAGACGGACGAGTAGATAGACGGCGCCCGCGCCGAGGAGGAGCACCAACACCTTGGGGACGACGACGTTCCCGGGGGCGATTAAATGGGTTCCCGCGAGGAGAAGCGGAAAGAGAAAGGGATACTTGGTGTGCGCCGGCGGAACGGGCTCGTTGATCTGGCGGTACCCCTGTCCCGTGGCGATCGATTCCCCCAAGATCAGAAACTGGGCGTTGTCCCCGTTCAGGGAAAGGTCCGGGTCGAAGCGGAAGAGCGCCCCGGCGAGAAAGAGCACGGCCAGCAGCCAGGGGAGGACCGCGACGGGAAAGGGCTCCCGGGCGGCGGCCGGGGCCCCCTTTCGTCTCTCGGAAGAGGCGCGACGAGTCAACGGCCCAGCCGCCTTTCGATGGAGTAATGCGTCTCTTGGCCCGCGCGGCGACTGGCGATCATCTCCGCGAGCAATCCCGTGGAGAGGAACTGCATCCCCATGATAATGAGGAGGACCGCGAAGGAGAGGAGCGGTACGCGCCCCTGCACGTCCCCGTAACGGATCTTCAGAGACACCATGTAGAGGCTGATCATCACGCCGCCGAAGCCCATCAGGGAGCCGACGAGCCCGAAGAGGTGGAGCGGCTTGACGGTGAACTTGGTGAGGAGCATCACCGTCAGAAGATCCAGGAATCCGGCGAGGAACCGTTTGGGACCGTACTTGGAACGGCCGTGGCGGCGCGGGTGGTGGGTGACGACCATCTCGCCGACGCGGAATCCCTTCCAACCCGCCAGGGCGGGGATATAACGGTGCAGCTCGCCGTAAAGACGGACCTCGCGCACCACCGGCGCGCGGTAAGCCTTCAGTCCGCAGTTGAAGTCGTGGATCCGGATCCCGGTGACGGCGGCGGTCACCAGGTTGAAGAACTTGGACGGCACAGTCTTGGTGATCGGGTCGTGCCTCTTCTTCTTCCACCCCGACACGACGTCGTATCCCTCTTCGAGGCGCGCGATCAGCTTCGGGATCTCGGCGGGATCGTCCTGGAGGTCCGCGTCCATGGTGATCACCATCCGGCCGCGGGCCTCGCGAAAGCCGGCGTCCAGGGCGGCGGCCTTGCCGAAGTTGCTCCGAAACTTGATCGCCCGGACGCGGTCGTCGCCGGCGGCCATCTCCTCGATCACCTCGAAGGAGCCGTCGTGGGATCCGTCGTCCACGAAGAGGATCTCCCCCCGGTAGCCGCCGCGGTCCAATTCGGAGGCCACCCGCTCCTTCAGCTCGCGCAGAGAGGCCTCCTCGTTGTAGAGCGGAATCAGGACCGTCAGATCCAACTCCTCCTTCTCGACCTTCCGGAGCTCCTCCATGGTCCCTCCTTCCCGGCGCTTCGGTCCGGGGCTAGCGCGGAGTGCTCCGCGCCGCTCGATCGAGGCTTTGGAGCGCCGCCAGCACCGCCTGATCCCGCGGGTTCATGAAATAGGCTCGCTCCATCCAAGCCCGCGCCTCGGCGACACGCCCCATCCGGGCGTAGATCTCGCCCAGCTTCAGAGCGTATCCGGGACGCTCGGGCCGGAGATCGATCGCATGCGCGATGGCGGCCTCCGCCTGCTCCGTGCCGCCCAACTCATTGTACATGAATCCGATGAGATAGTACCCGTCCGCGTTATCCGGCTTCTCCTCGCGGAAACGTTGAAGAAGCGCGAGGGCGTCCTCCCAACGGCTTTCCTTGGCGACGTCCACCGCCCGCTCGAAGAGGGAGGGTTCGTAGTCGTTGACCCTCGCCCCATCGACCTCCGAAGGGAGCCGGAAGATCCCCATGGTGTCGGAGTACTTGCTCATGAGCGGATAGGAAAGCACCATGCTCCACGCATCGAAGATCGACGGGTAGTCGTTCTTGACGATCCCGTGGTCCCCCTGGCTCACCACCACCACGTGCGTGACCCCGTATTTACGGAAGACGTCCTTGTCCCCCAGGCCACCGAAATAGGGGAAGACGCGGATCGTGTTGTCCAGACCGAGTGTGGGGGCGTAGGACCCCATGAGGCGGGCGTTCGGCCCGAGCCAGTCGCCGAGGTCCCGGGAGGCGTCCCTCACGAGGTGCGTGCGCGTCTCCGCCCAGTAGACCCAGTTCCCGATGTTCAAGAAGAGGAGAATCGCCCCCAGAACGCCCGCGACAATCCGCCCCCGTTTCCGGTTGAGGGGAAAGCGCACGGGTCGGTTCATGCCGCGCAGGGAGAAGAGGCCGTAAGCGAGGACGAGAAGAACCAACGCCTCCGCCAGGCAGAAAAGGGCCAATTCGTCGTAGCGCTCTCTCTGAATGAAGAACTCGTAGACCCCGATTCCCCACGACGAGTTCCGCAGCTTCTCCAATGTCAGTGTGCCGAAGGCGGCGAGGGGTTGGTAGAAGAGAAAGAGAACCAAACCCGCGGTGAGCAGCCCGCCGAGAAGGGAACGCGGGTGCTTCCAGACGATCGGCCTCCCCTCCCACAAGCGTTCCAGGGCGCTCACGGCGAAAAACAGGATCGGGAAGGCGAGCGCCGAAAGATAGCGGGGGGCCGGGAGTTTCACCAAGGCGATCGCGAACCATCCGGTGACGAGCCAGAGAAAGAGGAACACCGTGGCCGGCGGCTCCTCCGTGAGAAAGCGACGACCGCGCGAGAGAAGCCCCACGAGGCCGAAAAAGCCGAGCAGGGCCGCCGCCGGCATCCGCTCGTTCATCTTGGTGTAGCTCCCCATGATGACGGCGTTCTGCAACACGGCACGGATCGTCGCCACCGCTCCGCCCCCGTGCTTGTTCACCGATTCGTGGAGCACGTGGGCGGTGATGTATTCGCCGTAGGGGAGAAAGAGCAACAGGAACCAGAGCGCCGCCACGATCGCCATGCCCGCCGCGGCGAACCGGGCGCTCCGCCGGCGCGGATCCCGCTTTCCTCCCGTCAGGAGATACGTCGCGAGAAGAACCGCCGGAAAGTAGTAGGCGTGCGCCTTGCCGAAGAGAGGCGCCGCCGCCGCGAAGGCGCCGGAGAGAATGACGTACCGTTTCCCCCTCTCGGAGAGACAAAAGAAGAGGAAAGAGAGCGCCATCAGAAAGATCATCGCCGGCTCCGCGATGGGGATCCTCTGAAACATGATCAGGAAATAATTGAAGGAGGCGGCGACCGCCCAGAGAAGCGCCTTTCCTTTCCCGTATGCGGCCCAGAGCGCGAGGGCGACGAGAAGGATCGACAGGGAGCCGAAGACCGTGTTCGGCCACGCCGCCTGGCGGCGCCCGACGCCGAAGGCGCGGAAGACCGGGTAGACCGCCATGTTGGAGAGCGGAAAGAGGGCGACGTCCCGGCAGTAATCGTCCTTCAGGATCCACTCGCCGAAAAGAACGGCGTTGCGGGCGTTGTGCACCACCACCGCGCCGTCGGTAAAGGGTCCCTGGCTCCAACTGATCGACGCGGGCGGATCCGCCCCGAGATCGAAGTTGCGGATTCCCCACCCGATGAGCAGCGACGCAGCCATCACCGCAGGGAAAGCCCAACGGGGAAAAGCCGGCAGGCGAGGCTTCTCCTTAACGGGCCCGGGTCGTTTCATCTTCGCCATGGGAACCCCCTCCCCGTTTTTCCTCCTCCCGTTCCTCCAGCTTTCTCTCGAGCAGGGCCACCGTTTGGGCCAGATTCCGGTTGTTCCGGGTGAGACGACTCAGAACGATCGAGAAGTGAAGAATCAGGAGCAGCATGAAACCGAAACCGACGAGAAAGAGCGCCGAGGGCGGGTAATAGACGCCCACCACGCGCGCAAAGGCATCGAGGATCCCCCGCCAGATCGACAGCAGGAGCAGCACCGCCCCGGTGGCGATCCAGAGAAGGCTGTACTCTTCGGCCAGTTTTCCCTTCCGGATCAACTCGAGAATGATCAGCAGAAGCGCCAGCGACCCGCCGATCGAGACGATCTGGATTTGGCTCATCGTCACTCGCCTCCTCCCTTGCGCGGCGCCCGCCGAAGCGTGCCCATCACGAGGGCGAGAAAAACTTTGATCATGTAGTAAACACCGCGAACCGCCGTGATCGACGAGCTGCCGCCGCCGCGTTCCCTGAGACGGGCGGGCACCTCCCGCACCGCGTAGCCGGCCCGCGAGAGGATCAGGATCGCCTCCGGCTCCGGGTAGTCGCTGGGATACTCGCGGGCGAAGAATTCGATCACCCGGCGGTTCGCCGCCCGGAAACCGCTGGTGGTGTCCCGGAAACGGCGGCCCGCTAGAAGGGAAACCGTAAGGGAGAAGAAAAGGATGCCGGCGCGGCGCGCCCACGGGGAACGGTAATCCCCCCGCTCGTGAAAGCGGGAGCCCACCGCCAGATCCGCCCCCTCTTCGAGCGCCTCGAGAAGGCGGGGGATCTCGGCGGGGATATGTTGTCCGTCGCCGTCCACCTGCACCGCCGCGTCGAATCCCTTTTCCCGGGCGTAACGGTAACCGGTCTGCATCGCCGCGCCGATGCCGAGGTTGTGGGGGAGGCGGAGCACCACCGCGCCCGCGCGCCGCGCCGCGCCCGCCGTGTCGTCCTCGGAACCGTCGTCGATCACCACCACCATCGCCCCCGGCAACGCCTCACGGATCTCCCGGACCACGCGGCCCACGGTCCCCTCCTCGTTCCACGCCGGAACAAGCGCCACCACGCCGCCGCTCATCATCCCTCCCCTCCGCGCCGGCCGGCGCCGATCCAGAAGCGGGCGACGCCGGCGGACATGCCGATCCCGCGGGCGAAGGAGCGGAGGAAACGGACCGGCAGGAAGGCGGCGAGCCGCGGATCGCCTTTTCGCCGGAGGATCGCCGCGGTCGGGAGGGCGGCGGTGAGGAGAAGCGTACCGGCCGAGAGGGCGAAGAGGAGCCGCGCCGGTCCCCAGGCGAGGAAGGGAATCGACGCGAGGGCGAGGAGGGCGGAGGGGGGCTCGATGAAATCGGCGAAGCCGCTGTAATCGTCGCCGCTCATCTTTTCCGGGTGTTCGCGGTACAGCTTCATTCTCCAGTACCCGTGCCGCGCCTGTTCCTTCAAATAACGGCCGAGACGTTCGGGGTGCTCGTGCGCGACCCGCGCCTCGGGATCGAAGAGAAGCCGGCGCCCCGTCTCGCGGATCCGGTAGGAGAGGTCGTTGTCCTCGCCGCTCGCCCGGCGGTAGCTCTCGTCGAAGCCACCCGTCTCCTCCAGCACCCGCCGCGGAACGGCGAGGTTGTAGGAGCCGAGGAAACGAACCTCGCGCCCCATCCGCCGGTGGCGGAGGGCGATCTCCTCCTGCACGCACGCCGCGAGGAGAGAGTCGCCGTTGGCCGCGTCATAGGAGCCTCCCGCCGCTCCGGCCCCCTCCTCCCGGAGGAGCGCCGATAGACGGGCCGCCCAATCCGGCGCCGGGTAGCAGTCCGAATCGGTGAAGAAGATCGGATCGCCCGCCGCCTCCCTCCAGCCGCGGTTTCGCGCCGCCGCGGGTCCGCTGTTTTCTTGTCGGATCACGCGCGCGCCCGCATCGGCCGCCTCGACGGCGGTGCCGTCGGAGGAGCCGTCGTCCACGACGATCACCTCCGTCTCGCCGCGCAACCCGCGCTGCCCTCCGGCGGCGCGCACCACCGCGCCGATCCTCTCCGCGGCGTTGTATGCCGGAACGACAACCGAAAAAACCGGCTCCTTCGCGCGCCCACGTTCCTCCATCGATCAGCCCCCGGCCCCCGGCCCCTCCCGGTACCAGGCCGCCGTCTTCTCCACCCCTTCCTGCAAGGAAACGCGCGGGACGAAGCCGAGGTCCTCCCGCGCCGCGGAACAGTCCGCCCACGTGTCGCGCACGTCCCCCTTCTGCCAGTCCGAACGGAGGACCGGGACCTCGCGACCCGTCGTCTGGGCGACGATTTCGATCAAGCGGTTCATGGAGACCCTCTCGCCGCCGCCCAAATTGTACGCGCCCCGGGGCGCCTCCCTCTCCGCCGCCGCCAGGTTCGCATCCACGATGTCCGACACATAGGTGAAGTCCCGTGTCTGCCCGCCGCCCCCGTAGAGGGGGAGAGGATCACCGCCATAGGCGGCCCGGAGCAGGCGGAAGAGGGCCATGTCCGGCCTTTGGCGGGGACCGATCACCGTGAAATAGCGAAGCGCGGTAAAGGGAACCCCGTGGTTCATCCGATAAAGATGCCCCAGGTGTTCCGCCGCGAGTTTGGTGACGCCGTAGGGGGAGTGGGGACGTTTCACCGAATCCTCTCGAACCGGCAGTTCCTCCGCGTTTCCGTAGACGGACGAAGAGGAGGCGAACACGAAACGGCGCAAGGGGAAACGGCGGGCCGCCTCGAGTAGTTTCTGCGTAGCGAGGATATTCGCCGTGACATAACGGTCGAACTCGGTCCCCCAGCTGGCGCGCACGCCCGCCTGCGCCGCCTGGTGGAAGACCACATCGATCCCCTCCAAAAGGCGGTCCGTGTCGGCGTCGAGGAGATCCTCTCGGAAGAGGCGGAAACGATCGGACCGCAGAAGGGAGGCGACGTTCTTCTCTTTGCGGAGCGGGTCGTAGTAATCGGTGAAGGAGTCGATGCCCGTCACCGTCCACCCTCCGCGGACGAGCGCCTCCGCCAGGTGGGACCCGATGAACCCCGCCGCTCCCGTGACCAGCGCTCTCGCGGGCACGCGGCCGTCCCGTTCTTTCATCGTCCCTCCTTCTCCCGTTTCGCGCGCTCCAAGACACGCTCCACTTCGCCCAGCTGCCCCTGGATCACGGTGTCGTCGGGATGGATGGCGAGCCACTCCCGCAGCGTTTCGCGGGCTCCCTCCCAATCTCCCCGCTCGACGAGGAGACGCGTCAGCCTCACATACGATTCCCGGTTGGTGGGGCGGTAATGGATCGCCTCGCGGTAGTGGCTCTCCGCCTCGTCCTTCGCCCCCTCCTTCTCGCGGATGAAGGCGAGTCCCAGATGGGGACCGATCGATTCGGGCGCCTGGGCGAGCTGCCGGAGAAAGAGAGTTTCCGCTTCTTCGTATCGCTCCGCTTCCACGAGTAGAGGCCCCATCAGCGCCTCGTACACACGATATCCGGGGGTGATCCTGCCGGCCATCTCCATGTTCCGGATCGACTCTTCGTAGCGCCCCTCGTTCCGGTATTGAATCGCCAATCGCCCGAAGGCGGTCGAGTAGTTGGTGATCAACTTCACCTGGTTGCGATTTCGCGCCACCTTCCGGTCGAGAGCGCCCGTCTCGTCCAGAATCCCCCGGTAGCGGTAGATCTTCCAGAGGTTCCTCTCGCAACGCTCCGTGTCGAGCAGCTGAGTCAGCTCCTCCGGGACGAGGCGGTACACGAGCCCCTCGAGGCTGAGGCGTTTCTGCTCGTCCAGCCCCATCAGGTCCGCCACGGTGACGGCGAAATAGAGAGGCCGTTTCCACCGGTTGGCGCGGGCGATGTCCATGATCGCCAGGTCCTTGACGAGCACCACTTCCCCTTCCTTGGTCCTGTAGGGGCGAAGACGTTTCACCTCTTCGTCGGTCCAACTGAAGGGGACGCGGGGCTCCAGGTTTTTCAGCTGCCAGATGTACCAATCGGTGTTCAGAAGCGCCAGGTTCACCACGCGAACGTCCCGGCGCACTCCCTCCACTTCCTGCAGATACCAGAGCGGGAAGGTGTCGTTGTCGCCGTTGGTGAAAATCACCGCGTTCGGATCGAGGGAACTCAGGATGTTCCAGGCGTAGTCGTTGGCGATCAGGTTCCCCCTCCGATCGTGGCTCTGGAAGTGCATCACGCACACGCCGAAGGGGAGCAGCAGGAGCAGGGCGGCCGCGGGCCGCGTCACGATACCCCCGGGGAGGCTCGTCCTCCGAAGGACGCGCCGGAGCCGCTCGAAAAGAAACGCCGCTCCGAGCCCCATCCATCCGCCCCAGAAGAAGAAGGAAGGAGCGAAAAAGTAGTCCCTCTCCCGAACCTCATGATCCGTAAAGTTCATGTAGAAAATGAGGAAGAGACTGGTGATCAGAAAAAGGGTCGCGAAGAGCGGAAAAGTCCGGCGATCCCTGCGGAGATGGACGGCGAGGCCGAGAACGCCGAGCAGGGGGAGGAATCGACCGTATTGGTCGCGAAAATACCCCCAGAACATGTCGAACTGGAAAGACCAGCTCGCCTGCCGGACGAAGGGATTGTTCGGCTTGTACTGCTTCCGAAGCAGGAAGTCGAGCAGCGCCTGTCGCGTCTCCGGGTTCGCCTCGTCGATGGACGGGTTCATGGCGGACCGTATGGGGAGATAGAAGTGCACCGTCACGCCGAGGAGCGTGAGAAAGAGGAGAAGCGCCAGGAACCGCCCGTCCAGGATCGCCCGCCTGTCCACGGCAAGCACGAAGAGGAGGAAGGCGGGGAGCGCCAGGTAGGTGCCCAGGTGCACGCCGATGGAGAGGCTGAGCACGTATCCGATCAGGAGAAGGGGCTTGCGGTCCCTCTCCTCTCCGCACCGCTCGTGCCAGCGCAGAAGGAGCCAGAGGGAGAGGCAGATCACCAGAAGGCTCGGCGCGTACACCTCCGCTTCGGTGGCGTTGGTCCAACAGGTGGAGCCGAAAGCGGCGAAGAGCGCCCCCACCGCCGCGCCGAGACGGTACGTCCGGCGATCGGTTCGGTCCCCGTCCGCCGGCACGATCCTCCGGCCGACCACGGCGAGGGAGAGAAAGAGAAAATAGGCCGCCGCCGCGCCGGTGACCGCCGAGAGGAGATTGATCCGAACCGCGGGAATCCCGAAGGGGAGAAGGGCGAAGATCCGCCCGACGAGCACGTAGAGCGGCGTACCGGGCGGGTGGGGGATCCCGAGGATGTATCCGGCGGCGATGAATTCTCCCGAGTCCCAGAAGGAGACGTTCGGCGCCATGGTGATTCCATAAACCGCCGCGACGATCACGAGCACGACGAGCGCCGTCCACCCGTCCCCCCCAAGGGATCGGGCGCTCCCCGTCCTCCCTCCCATTCTGTCGAACGCCGTTTCGTTCACTTCGCCCATTCCCCGTCGCCCGCGGCGCCGGTTTCCATTCCGTGTAAGTTCTGCGAGTTTAACGCGATCGGTCGTCCCGTTGCAAGACCGGCACGGATCCCGCCTTCTTCGGCACACCCGATCGCAGCAGGAAGATCCCTCCGCCGAGAAGGCTCACCACCACCCCGATCAGATAGGCGAGGAAGGAGATGGAGAAGGCCAGCTCCTGCGGGATCCCGATCCGTGCGTACAGGTAGACCCCCAAGCTTTCGCGGACGCCCAGACCGTTGATGCTGATCGGCAGCGCGATGAAAACGGCGATCAGGGGAATGAAGAGGAAGAAGTAGACCGCCGGGGCTTCGATCCCGATGCTGCGGGCGGCGAGATAATGCACGCCGATCCGGAGTGTCTGCACCGGTAGGGCGATGGCGAGGGCGCGGAAGAGGGCGCCCCTCTGATCCCGATATAGGAAAAGCGCGGTGAGGACCGATTCCGTCTTTTTTCTCACCCACAGGAAGGGGATGTGCCCGGCGGCGCGGAGGGTCAGACGCGAGACCCGGCGGCTCAGCATCATCAGACCGGCGCCCAGAAAGAGGACGAGAAGAACGGGGACCAGGATCAGGAAGGGTTCCCTGCCGAGTACGGAGAGGGTCGGCACCACGGCGACCGCGGCGAGAATCGTGAGAACGGCGAGACCGGCGGCGCGGTCCACCATCGTGGCGGCCACCGCCCCCCCGCCCCGCCCGGTGGAGCGATAGACATCCACCACCTTGATCACGTCGCCCCCGATGTTGGCGGGGAGAAAATTGGAAAAGAAGAGGCCCACGTAGTAAAGGGAGATCGCCTTCCGCCAACCGATTCGGATTCCCTGCGCGCGCAGAAGCAGGTTCCATTGGCAGCCGCCGAGGATGTTGCTGACGGCGAAGGAGAGAAGGCCGATCGCGAAGGGGATCGGATGGAATCGGTCCCGCGTCTCGGCGATCACCCGTCCGAGCATCCCTCCGCTCAGCAGCCAATAAAGAAGACCGACGCTGAGCACCGTCTTGGCCAAAAAGAATAGGGATCTCTTGGCGCGGGGATTCATTCTTCTTCCCCTCCGGCATCCGCGCGGAACGCCGAGGCCGCCCCGTCCCCGCGTCGCGGCCCGAATACGATCAAATAGGCCGCCGAGAGGAAAAGGGTGACGATGCTGATCGCCGTCCCCGCCCGAAGGGAGCCCGATGTAAAGCGCATCTCCACGCGGCGCTCCCCCCCCTCTTCCAACACGATTCCGCAGAGGGTGTGGTTCACGGGTCGGACTTCGCGGTGGTCGCCGTCCACCCGGGCACTCCAAGCGGGATAAAACATCTCGTTCACGAGCAGAACTCCCGGTCCGTCGCTCTCCACGTTCATGACGATCCGGTTGGTCCCCCACTCGATCACCGTCGCGCGTCCCGAGGCGCCGCGCCCCTCCGGGAGAAACGTTCCCTCCTCCAGGAGGACCGTCTCCGACGGGTCGAAGCCGGGGGAGGCGAGACGCTCCAGAAGGGGCGGGCCGGGGGGCGATGTTTCCCACTGACCGTAAAAGACCGCCTTGGGAAGCGCGGTCGTGTTCCGGCCGAGACGGAGCGTGGCGCCCTCGGGCTCGTAGTAGGTGAAAACACGGACGCCGAGAAGGTCCATCATCCGGCGGAAGGGAAAATCGGCGGAGATCTGCACGTCCTCGTATCGCTGGAGCTTGAGCTGGTTGTATCCGTCCACGCTGGGGATCCGGTTCACGCTCCCCATGTTGCGCGGCAGGATCAGCCCTTCCGGCGCACGGGTTTTGACGCGGTAGAGGCCCCCGTCCGACTCCCGCCGGAGCAGGTCGATCATCTCTTTCCGCCCCCGGTAGAAAGCGTCGGGATCGCGGTCCGAGGAATTAAAGGTCCATCCATAAATAAATAGTTCGGCGATCATCAGCCCGAGCAGCCCCGCGCGGATCCCTCGCCCGAGGGGGCGCCCGGTCCATGCCCAACGGAGGAGAGCGGCCGACCCGGCGGCGACAACGGCGAGAAAGACCAGAAGCGAGCGAAAGGCGACGGCGGCCGCACCGGGAGGCAGGCCCTCTCCCGTGGCGGTCGCATCGGGACGGAAGAGGAGCCAGGACAACGTCCCCGCCGCGAAAAGCGCTCCGCAGGCGGATGTGAGAGCGATCTTTCTCCCCCTCCCCCAGGAGTGGGGCGCTCCGAGAAGCGCCGCCCCCCGCCCGGCGAGAACGGTGAGGGCGAAGGCGGTAAGGAAAAGCGCCCTCCCGGGACAGCGAAAGCGGTCATAGACCGGCATCAATCGATAGAGGAGAGGATGGAGCGGGCCGTACCCGCCCAGCCCGAGCAGCAAGGCGAGAAGCGCCAAGAGCCAGAAGAAAAGCGTCATCCGCCTCAAGGGTCCGTGGGCGATCGCCGCCGCCGCCAGAAGGAGCACCAACACGCCGGTGTAGGCGCAAAGCTCCCAGTGATAAAAATAGGATCCCGGTCCCCAGTAGTTCCCGGTCTTCCAACCCGCCGTCGACCCATACAGCTTCGGCAAGAGGAGCGTCGGCAGGGACGCCGGCTCGAAGCTGCACTCGATCGATTTCTCGTAGGTCATCTCGGAGCGGACCGAGAGCCGGGACATCTCCTCCGTCGGGAGAAGCTGGATCGCCGCGACCCCGGCGGCGACCAGGAGGAGAAGCGCCGCGAGGGCGGGCGGGATCGCGCGCCGCCGCCATCCCCCGCCCTCTCCGAAGGGGCGGGCCGCCAGGTAGAGGGCGAGAAGCCCGAGGGTGAAGATACCGAAGAGGGAATACTGCGGCGACCCGCCGAGGAGGGAGAGGCCGAAGAAGAGACCGCCCAGCACCGCGGCGGCCGCGCTCCTCCGCTCAGCGGCTCGCAGGTAGAAGAGAAGCGCCAGGGGGAGCCAGGCGACAACGGCGAGGACGTTCCCGTGAATCATTCGAACCGTGAAGAATCCGGAGAGCGCCCAGGCGGTTCCGGCGAGGGCGGAGGCGTAGGCGCAGGCGGTGAACCGCCGGACGAAAATGTAGAGAAAAAAACCGCCGAGGAGGGCGTGCGCCACCGAGAGAAGCTCCACCCAGACCGGCGCGAGCCAGCCGCCCGCGACTCCCGCGGCGAGGAGGAGGTTCGGCGGGTAGAAGGCGGCGGCCTGTACGTCCGCCGCGTAGGGCATGCCGCCGAACTGGTAGGGATTCCAGAGCGGGAAGGTTCCGCCGCGCAGCTCCACCGCCTGGAAGGCGCGATAGGGGAAGTTCTGGTAGAGAAAATCCTCCCAGAACCAGGCCCGCTCGAAGGGGAACCCGATCAGGTTCCTCCAGTAGTAAAGAATCAGCACCGCTCCGAGGAAGAGGAGGACACCGAGGGCGTCCCGCGCGGCGGTGCGTTCCTCCCCCTTCACCTCTCCTCTCCCCGACCCGCCAGCGCGCGGAGCCATTCCAGGGTTTCCTCCGCGGAACGGTCCCAGCGAAACCGCCCCGCCCAGAGGACCGCCTCCTCGGAGAAACGGCGGCGCAGTTCCCGGTCGGTGAGGAGCCGTCGCACACGGTCCGCCATGGCTTCCACGTCGCCGTAGGGGAAGAGAAAACCGGTCCGCCCGTCCCTCACGGCGTCGCGGAGGCCCGGCGCGTCGCTCGCCACCACCGGCGTTCCGCAGGCGTTCCCCTCGATGGTGGTCACCCCCCAACCCTCCTTCGGAGAGGGAGTCACCATCACCATCGCCCGCCTGAGAAGATCCACCTTGGTCGCCGTGTCGACGAACCCATGGAAGGAAACGGCGTCGGCGAGCCCGAGACGGTCCTTCAAGCGGTGGAGGCGCGGGAGATCGTCCCCTTGCCCCACCACCACGAGGTGCGCCTCCGGAATCTCCCGCCGGATGCGGACCAGGGCGTGAAGAATCAGGTCGATCCCCTTGTACTTCTTCACCCGTCCCAGATAGAGGATGCGCCCCGGCGCCGGTTCCACCGATCGGTCCGGTTTGTAGAGATCGTGATCCACCGCGTTGTGGATGATTCGGATCCTCTCGTCGGCGAAACCGTTGCGCCGCAATTCGTCCGCCGTCGATTCGGATACGACGCAGAAGGGGATCTTCCTGTAGGTGTGGCGCACCACCCACTCGCCGGCGCCCACGTAGGCGGCGAAGAGCGGGTTCGTCTCCTTCCAGATCGAGGAGCCGAAGAAATGGTGGAGGATCGCTCCGCAGGGGACACGGACGGCCAGGGGGAGAAAGAAGGGGAGTTTGTTCAGGTCCTCCACCACCACGTCGTAACCCTCCCGCCGGAGGCGCCGGAACCAGGCGGGAAGCACGTGGAAATGGAAATCGAATTTACCGCCTACGCGGAGGACGCGCACGCCCCCCACGTACTCCTCTTCGAGCGCGCCGGGAAAACGATGCGCCAGGAGCGTGACGGAATTTCCCATCGCGGCGATCCGGCCGAAGATCTCGTGCAGATGCACCTCGGCGCCGCCCGCCTCCGGATTCTTGCCGTCCCTCCAGTTGACCACGAGAATGCGGAGCCCGTCGATCCTACCGCCCTCCCGAATCGGCCCGGCCGTCGTAAAAACTGATGCAACATAGCATAACGGGAACAGCCCCGTCAACGAGGGAGAGATTCTCCGGGCTTCTCAGGAACCTTCCGGGGTGGATTCCGCGCCGGTCTCCTCGGCGCCGGAATCGGCTGCGCTCTCCTCGGCGCCGGAATCGGCTGCGAGGCTCCCCGGTTCCCTCTCCCGAAGGATCCGGTCGAGCACGCCGTTCACGAAGGAACCCGACTCATCGGTGGAGTACGTGCGGACCAACTCGACCGCCTCGTCGATGATGATCGCCGGCTCCGGTCGTCCGCGCACCAGATGCTCCGCGAGGGCGATGCGGATCACGTTCCGGTCGATGAAGGGCATCCGATTGACCCGCCAGCGGTCGGAAGCGGATTCCAGAGCGGCGTCGATCCTCTCCCGGCGGGAGAGCACCGCCTCCACCAACACGACGGCGAAATCGAGGACCGCCTCGTTCTTTTCGTATTCGTCCACGCGGACGCGCACGTCCTCCCACTTCTCACCGGTCAGGTCGAGACGGTAGAGGAGCTTGAGGGCGAGTTCGCGCCCCCGCCGGCGTTTCCCCACTAGCCGAGATCCTCCTTCATCAGCGCGGCCATCTCCAGCGCGGAAAGGCCCGCGTCCCAGCCGCGGTTCCCCTGTTTGGCGCCCGCGCGCTCCAACGCCTGATCGAGCGTATCGGCGGTCACGATGCCGAAGAGGACCGGCACGCCGGTGTCGAGGGCGATCCGGTTGATCCCCTTGGCCACCTCGCCGGCCACGTAATCGAAGTGAGGGGTCTCGCCGCGGATCACCGCGCCGAGGCAGATCACCGCGTCGTACGACTTGGTGGCCGCCATGCGCGCCGCCACGAGGGGGATCTCGAAAGAGCCGGGAACGCGCACCACACGCACGTCCTCCTCGGCGACTCCGTGGCGGACGAGGCAGTCGAGGGCGCCGTCCAGGAGACGCCGGCCGATCATGTCGTTGAAACGACTCAGCACGACGCCGAACTTCTTTCCCGTTCCGTCCAGCCTACCCTCCACAACACGCGCCATGGCTCTCTCCTTCCTTCTCCTCTCCGTCCACACGATCCGTCGTGTGGAGCAGATGGCCCAGCTTGTTCTTTTTCGTCAACAGGTAACGCCGGTTCATGTCGTTCGCCTCCACCTCGATGGGGAGGCGTTCCACCACCCGCAGCCCGTAAGCCTCGAGACCGACGATCTTCTTCGGGTTGTTGGTGAGCAGGCGAATCTCATGCACGCCGAGTGCGCGCAGGATCTGCGCGCCGATGCCGTAGTCCCTGAGGTCCGCTTCGAAACCGAGGCGGAGGTTCGCCTCCACCGTGTCCAGCCCGCAATCCTGCAGATGATACGCGCGCAGCTTGTTCTTGAGGCCGATGCCGCGCCCCTCCTGCCGCATGTAAAGGAGAACGCCCCGTCCCTCGGCGCCGATCCGCGCGAGAGCGCCCCGCAGTTGGTCCCCGCAATCGCAGCGGAGCGAGCCGAAGACGTCGCCGGTGAGACACTCGGAATGGACGCGCACCAGCGCCGGCCCGCCTCCTCCCACGTCTCCGAGGGTGAGCGCCAGGTGGGGAGAGCGCTGCAGCTGGTCCTCGAACATGTGGAGCCGGAAGGAACCGTGCTCGGTGGGGAGCGTCGCCGTCGCCACGCGCTCCACCAGCGTGTCCCGGTTGAGACGGTACTGGATCAGGTCGGCGATGGAGACGAGCGGAAAGCCGTGTCGGGCCGCGAAGACGCGCAGCTCCGGCAGGCGCGCCATGGTCCCGTCCTCGGAGAGGATCTCGCAGAGCACACCCGCCGAATAGAGGCCGGCCATGCGCGCCAGGTCCAACGCCGCCTCGGTGTGTCCCGCCCGGCGAAGCACGCCGCCGTCGGCCGCCGTGAGGGGGAAGATGTGGCCGGGACGGCCGAGGTCCTCGGGTCGCGTCGCCGGATCGACCAGCGCCCGTATGGTCGCCGACCGGTCCGGCGCGCTGATGCCGGTGGTGGTGCCGCGGAGCGCGTCCACCGAAACGGAGAAGCGGGTCCCCAGACGCGCCGTGTTCTCCGACACCATCGGGTCCAGCCGCAGCTCGCGGCAACGTTCCTCGGTGAGGGGGACGCAGATCAGTCCGCGCGCCTCCCGGCTGAGAAAGTTCACCGCCTCCGGCGTCGCTTTCTCCGCCGCGAGGATCAGGTCCCCCTCGTTCTCCCGGTCCTCGTCGTCGACGACCACCACCATCTCACCCCGGCGGATCGCGTCGATCGCCTCCTCGACGGGCGAGAAAGCGCCGGTTCTTTTCTCCATGTCATCCATAACCGTTCTCCCGATACCAATCCGGGGAGCGCCCCCCGCCGGGGAGCAGACTCTCCACGTATTTGGCGATCACGTCCACCTCGATGTGTACGGGATCGTCTGAAACTTTTTTACCTAAAACGGTTTCCGCGAGCGTCTCCGGAACGAGCGCGATCCGCGCGATCCTTCCCTCCCGCTCCGCCACGGTCAGGCTCGTGCCGTCGACGGCGATCGATCCCTTCTCGACCACGTACCGTTCCGTCCCTTCCGGCAAAAGCACGGTGAGGATCTTCCCCGTCCCTGCCGGGCGGAGAGAGACCACGCGGCCGACGCCGTCCACGTGCCCCTGCACCATGTGTCCGCCCATCCGATCCCCCGCGCGGAGCGCCCTCTCCAGGTTGACCGGCGAGCCGGGCCTCAGCCGCTCCAGATAAGTCCGCCGGCGCGTCTCGCCGACCACGTCCGCCTCGAAAGAACCGTCACGGACGAGAGCCGCGGTCAGACAGACGCCGTTCACCGCCACCGAATCCCCCCGCTCCAGCCCCTCGGCGATCCGCGGCGCGTCGACACCGAGGCGGAGCGCGTCGCCGCTCCGGCGTAACGAGGCGATCCGCCCCACTTCTTCTACGAGACCGGTGAACACGATTCCCTCTCCGGTTCCAGCACCACTTCCAGATCGGCGCCCCGCCGCCGGACTTTCTCGATCCGCATCGGCATCGCCTGTCCGAGCGCCAGGTCCCCCAAGCCGGGGAAGAGATCCTTCCCCCGTCCGAGCAGTTTCGGCGCGTAGAAAAGGTGAATTCGATCCACCAGGCGTTCGCGGAGGAAGGATCCGGCCACGACGCCTCCCCCCTCGACGAGGACGCGCCGCGCCCCCTCGCCGTGCAGGCGCTCGAGCACGGCCCGGAGAGGCACCTCTCCGTCCGGCGCGGCCGGGAAGGTCCACACCGTCGCCCCTCTCTCTTCGAGGGCGCTCTTTCGCGAACGGGGGGCGCTCTCCATGGCGGCGATCCGCACGCGCGCGGCGTCCGCTTCACGAAGGGTGCGCGCCGAGAGAGGGGTCCGCAAGTCGCCGTCGAGGAGAACGCGAAGGGGCTCGCGCGTCGAGCCGCGTCGACGCGCGGTCAGGAGGGGGTCGTCCACGAGTACGGTGCCGATCCCCGCGATCACGGCGTCCGTACCCCAGCGCAGGTGGTGCACCACTTTCCTCGACTCCTCGCCGGAAATCCACTGCGAGACGCCCAGACCGTCGGCGATCTTCCCGTCCAAGGTGGCCGCCATCTTGAGATCCACCCAGGGACGCCCCTCCCGAAGGGCGAGAAAGAACGCCTCGTTCAGACGGAGCGCCTCCTTCTCCCCCTCTCCGACTTCGACCCGAACCCCCGCCTCACGGAGACGGTCGATCCCGAGACCGCACACCTCGGGATAGGGATCGATCGTCGCCGCGTTCACCCGGACGATCCCCGCTTCGAGGATCCTGTCGGTGCAGGGACCGGTACGGCCCCGGTGGCAGCATGGCTCCAGCGTGACGTAGAGTGCGGCGCCCCTCGCCTTTTCCCCCGCCTCCTCCAGAGCGATCGCCTCGGCATGCGGTTCGCCCGCGCGGCGGTGCCATCCGCGACCGATCACCCTCCCCCCGAGGACCACCACCGCGCCGACCATCGGATTGGGCGATGTGGTTCCCCGCCCCCTCTCGGCGAGGCGGAGCGCTTCCCGCATGAAAGGTCCGGGTGGGTTCCCCTGGATCGTCATGGCTAAAAAAAACCCCCGTGAATCACCGGGATCCGCGGGGCACATCACGCACGGGCGCGCGCTACGACCTTCTCCCATCCCGACTTTCACGGTCGGCCCCGTAATTCCAACGGGTCAACGGAGACGCCTCTCCGCTCGCGGGCTCTCACCGCCGGTGGGGACTCTCACCCCGCCCCGAAGATCCTCTCGGATTGTCTAACTATTTCCGAGATATAAATATAGCTATCTACCCCCTCTTCGTCAACCCCTTTCTCGCTTCCCCTCCACGGCGCCGGGGCGTCCGTTCTCCCGTGGGTGCGGTACCGGGGCGACCACCACCGAGCCTCCGGGGCTTTAGAGGTCGTTCCCCCTTTTACAGCCTCCGGATCGATGCGTAGCGCACCATGATCTTCTTCGTGAATCCCGCGTCGAAGCGCACGGTGATCTTGGTCTTCTCGCCGCTCCCCTCCACCCCCTCCACACGCCCGATTCCCCATACGCCGTGGCGGATCCTCTCTCCCGGAACGAGAACGGACGCTTCCTGGGATTCGTTCTCGTAATCCGGGAAGGGGTCCTGCTTTTCCCGTGGCGCCGCCGTTGCGGCGGGAAAGAGGGAAGGCCGGAAGGAGCGCGCCGGGTCCGGTCCGAGGAGCCTCTCCTCGATCAGCTCCGGCGGAATCTCCTCGAAAAACCGGGAAGGAACGCAGGGGGCGATTTCCCCGAAACGCATGCGGCTCCGCACCGAGGAGAGGGTCACCTTCTCCTTCGCCCGGGTCAGTCCGACGTAGAAAAGGCGCCTCTCCTCCTCGATCTCGTCGTCGCTCATCATGGAGAAGGCGTGCGGGAGAAGCCCCTCCTCGACGCCGGCGATGTGGACCCGAAGAAACTCCAAACCCTTTGAATTGTGAAGTGTCATCAGCGTGACCGCGTCCAGCCCCTCTTCCCAGGTGTCGATGTCGGTGAGCAGGGATACTTCGGCGAGAAAATCGACGAGGGTGCTCTCGGGATTGCGGTTCTCGTACTCCGCCACCGCGGAAACGAGTTCTTCCACGTTCTCCGCGCGCATGCTTCCCCTCTCCCCTTCCTTCTCCTCCAGGGCTTCGACGAAACGAAGCTCCTGAACGAGGTCGCGGAGGATCCCGTGAGGGGAACCGCCCGCGACGCTTCTCTCGGCGTAGCGGGCGAGCAGGAGATCCAGGCCGGCGAGGATCTTCCGCGCCCGTGCGCTCAGGTCCGTCGCCTCTCCGGCCGAGGCGAGCGCGCGCCGTAGCGGGATTCCCCGTCCGGCGGCGAAGGCGACGAGCCGTTCCCTGGTGACGTCGCCGATCCCCCGGGCCGGCACGTTCAACACGCGGCCGAGGGAAACGTCGTCCCGCTCGTTGACGAGAACGCGCAGATAGGCGAGAAGATCCTTCACCTCTTTTCTTTCGTAGAAACGCGTTCCTCCCACGATGGTGTACGGGACGGCATGCAGGCGCATCCCCTCTTCGAGGGAACGGGATTGGGCGTTGGTCCGGTAGAAGAGGGCGAAATCCGCCGGGCGGTTCCGCCCGTCGCCGATCCTCCGCGAGATCTCCCGCGCCAAGGAGAGCCCCTCGTCCCGCTCGGTGCGGAACTCGAGGCGTTCCAGCATCTCCCCTCCCTCCCGGTCGGTCCAGAGACGCTTCCCGCGCCGGCCCCGGTTGTGGCCGATCACCGCGGACGCCGCGTCCAGAATCGGTTTCCGTGAGCGGTAGTTCCTCTCGAGACGCACCACCCGCGCGTCGGGAAAGCTCTCCTCGAAACGGAGGATGTGCCGCACGTCGGCGCCTCGCCAGCGATAGATCGATTGGTCGTCGTCGCCGACGGCGCAGACATTGTGGTGAGCGCCGTGCAGAAGCCGCACCGTCTCGTTTTGAATTACGTTCACGTCCTGATATTCGTCGACCAACACATGCTCGAAACGGTAGGCGTACTCCTGCAGGATCTCCGGGTGATCGTGAAAGAGACGGACGGGGCGGAGGAGGAGATCGTCGAAGTCGAGGGCGTTCATCCGCCGGAGCCCTTCTTCGTAAAGAGGGGCGATCCGGTCGAACTCCATCCTTTCGGGCGTGCGCGGCCCGTTCCCCTCACCGCCACCGATCCCTGCGGACGACGACTTGCGCCGGCGGATCGCGGAAAGGATGCGCCCCACCCTCTCCGCCGTCGGGTCCAGCCCCTGGTCCTTGCAGAGAGAACGGATCAGGCGGCGCTGATCGTCGTCGTCGAAGATGGTGAAGTCCCGGTCGAGGCCGGTTCGGTGCGCCGTTTCGCGGAGGAGGCGCGCGCCGATGGAGTGAAAGGTGCCGACCCAGAGTCGGTAGGGGAGACGGCCGATCAGTCCCTCGATTCGTTCCCGCATCTCCCCCGCCGCTTTGTTGGTGAAGGTGACGGCGAGGATCCGGGAGGGGGAGACGCCCCTTCGCCGGACAAGGTGGGCGAACCGGTAGGTGAGCACCCGTGTCTTGCCGCTACCGGCGCCGGCGAGGACCAGGAGCGGCCCCTCCTCGTGGAGGACCGCCTCCCTCTGCTCGTCGTTCAACTCTCTTTCCAGATCCAGCCCGCTTTCCATCGATGCGTCCGCCTAGTAGGGAAGCCGGACCCGGAGGTCCAGATTGAGGAATCGATTGCCGTCGCTCAGGGTGCCCACCTCTCCCTGAATCACCAGGGACCGCCGGAGCCGGTACTCCACCCGGACCTGTCGTTCGGGGATGGGGAGGTTCTCCCGTGTGGGACTCCTCTCCTGTTCCCTCTCGTCGTCCGTGCGCAGTTTCTGGGAGAAGCCGACGTAAAGATCGCTGGAGAGGTAGTTCCCGTAACGGATCTCGGGGAGCTCTTCGCTCGTGCCGATCTCGATCACGCCGATATCGCCCAGACCACGACTCATCTCGCGGCTCAAACGGTTGGCGAAGGAGGTGAACCAGGAGGAGAGAATCTCGCCGGAGTTCACCTCGTCCTGCGGGTGCGCCCGGAGGGTGAGCATGCTCAGAATCTCCCCCTCGCTGTACCCGGACTCGGAAGTGGGGAGTACCTGCATTTCCCCTTCATCGCGGACGAGGCGAATCTCGATCCTCTCGTCCATCACGTCGGTCTCGGCCGTAAGATCCACGTCCGCACGCCGTATGTCCGCCGGATCGGTGAAGGTAACCTGCCCCTCCGTAACGCGAAACTCGTTGTTGTACAACCAATAACGCCCGCGGAGCACATCGAAGGTGCCGAGCGCGCCGAAACCTTCCGAGGAACGGCGCAGTTGGGCTTCGCCGCCCAGCTCCAGGTCGGCCGTCCGATTCCGTATCCAGAAATTCTGCGGCGCCCGCAAGAAGATGTCGCAGGTCCAGCTCGGTTCGGTCGTGGGATCGAAGACGGACCCACTCCCGTCTCCGTCGCCGACGGCGAGTTCTCTCTCGATCAGCGCCCCGCGCACGTCCGCTTCTCCGGAGATGTGCGGGACCACCTTGCGGAAGAGGGTCGTGTCCGGCCGAAGGGCGAGGTCTCCGTCGAAGGTGAGCTGAACGCCGTCTGCGAGGAGCATGTCATACTGCTGCGCCCGGAAACCGATGTCGTAGGTGGCGGGACGGAAATCCTGCAGGTTGACGGTGCCCCAGGCGTTCAGCCTCCCCCGCTCACCGGAGCGGGAGCGGAAGCGGACCACATTGACTCTCTTTTCGTCGAGGAGGAAGCGCGCATCCACCCGATCGAAGAACACGGAGGACCCGGAAAGGAAGACGAGCCCGTCGCGCACCTCGAACACTCCGTCCATCACCGGATCGGCACGATCGCCGGACAGTTTCGCTTCGAGAGTGAAGTTTCCCATGCTCTCCTCCACCGGTCCGGCGAGGAGGGCGAGAAGCGCCAGATCTCCGTCGGGTACGCGCAGGTCGAGCCGGAAGGGGCCGTGGTCGAGAGGCGTCAAGGAGCGATCCGCGAAGGAGATGCGAAGCGGCAGGCGGCCGGAAATCCGGTTCCCCCTTCCCCAGAAGGGATCGAGCCGGACGACGAATGCGAGGGAGTCCGCGCCGGCGCAAATCGAGTCGGCGCGAATCGTCCCGATCGAATAGCCCCGGAACACCATGGAGGAACCGACCGCCGCCGCGGTCAGAACGGGCTCGCTCCAGCTTCCGCCGACGGCGATGTCCGCGCTCAATTCTCCGTCCACCGCCTCGAGACGGTCCGTGAGGAAGCGGAGATCCTCCAGTGGATAGTCCCTCACCGAAATCACCGCGCGGATCTCCTCATTCGGCGCCTCTTCCGGTTCGAAGGGGAGGAAACCCTCGGTGCGGATCCGCGCCTCCTCGTCCCTGCCGGTCAGAAGAAGCGAGTCGACGTGAATCGTCGAACCCAAAACGAACAGCGCGCCCTCCACGCGGCGGAAGGGAAAATCGGAATCCTCCGCCCTGGAGAGTATCCAACGGAGATCGCCCACGCGGTTTCCCCGCCTTCCCAGCACGGAAGCCTCCAGATCGACCCGCGCCAGAATGTCCGGCGGCAAACCGACCCATTCCGCGGCGCGCGCGAGATCCGCGCCGCCTACGCGCAGATGCGCCCGCATCGAGTCGCCGTCCGGGCTCTCCCCCTCGAAGGAGATCGCTCCTCCTCCGTAAGGGAAACTGACCGGCTCCACCCCGTATCCCTCCGGATCCCACCAGAGATCGATTCGGCCCGGGTCGACGGCGAGGAGATCCCCTTCGAACAGCCGCGTCCTCTCGAGCCGTACGTGGTTGCGGCGTCCGACCCAGTCGACCGACCCCGCGCTCCGGAAGGTCCAGTCGCCCCTCCACGCGGCGAGGGTGTCGATCCGGATTCCACGGTCCTCGAGTCCGATGTCGACGCGGGCCGAGTCGATCCCACCCCCATCGAAGGTCGCCTCTCCGACGCGCATTCGGGAAAGCCCGGTCAAGCGATCCCCCCGCTTCTCGAACCACCCTTCGAGGAAGAGTCGATCGGCGCGGAAACGCTCCACCCGCCCTCTCTCGACGGTCGCCTCCCCCTCGGCGCGCATCCTCTCCGGCCCTCCGTCCACGTGCAGCACGAGGCGCGCCGAACCGTCCAGGGAATCCACGCCCGCGGTCCTTCGAAACTCGGCGAGGGATGGAAGGCTCGCCTCGAGGTCGCCGAGAAAGGAACCGTCGAAACCGACCCGCCCCGAGAAGCGCAGGTCGGACGCGGCGGTGCGAATCGCGCTCTCCTCGATGCGCACCGCGTCCCCCTCCGCCCGTCCCTCGATTCGCGCGTCCCGGATGGTCACGTCTCCGTACCGGCTCCGGCCGAGTCGCATGGCGAATCTTCCCTCGAGGTTGGTCAAGTCCCTCCCCTCTCCGGTCCAACGGATCGTTCCGTTCAGATTCGATGTGCGGCCACCGGCCACTCCCTCGCCGAAACGAGAGGTGTCGATCTCCCGAAAGGCCGCCGAGAGGCGGCTCTCCCCTCCCCCGGAAAGGTCCACCCGGCCCGATCCTTCGAGGAAGGCGCCGTTCAGGCGGGCCGTAATACTTCCCAAGTCGACGTAATGACCATGAATGGATCCGGAAGCCGCCAGGTCCCGCCACTCCAGAGTATTCAGCGCGCCGTCGGAACGAACCGTCAGATCGAGTGAATCGGGCGTTCCGGCGAAACGGATCTCCGCCCTCGCCTCCCCCCTCTCGACGACGCGCGAACGTCCGAGGAGGGGGAGAATCTCCTCGAGAGAGAGCGGATCGAAGAAGATCTCTCCGCGCCCCCGGAGGGACGGATCGAGACGGAAGAAGCCCCGCTCGCGGAAGCGGGTCGCGCCGAAGGACCCTTCCACGTCGCACGAGCAGTCGTCGGCTCCGACCAGGAAAGATCCCGCCAGGGTGACGCGGACATCACCGCCGCCGCCGGGGATTTCCCAATCCGCTTCGAGGCGGGCGAGTTCGAAGAGAATCGCACCGTCCGCGCCTCGGATGGCTCCCTCCATGCCGATTTCCCGAGCGGGCGCGGGGCCGGCGAGTAACGCGCCCCCCTCTATGGCCAGGTGCTCCACGAGAAAAGGAGGCCGGATCGAGCCCGCTTCCCTCGTCCGCCGGTCGCCCCTCCCTTCGCCCGCGCCCTCCCGGAGGAGAAGTTCGGGACGCATGACTCGGACCGAACGGATCCGCGGCGGCGCCTGGAAGAGGTCGACGATCCGGTAGGAGAGATCGATCCTCTCGGCGCGGAAGTGATCACCGCCCTCGGTGAAAGCCTCCACGCGCTCCGCGCGAAGGCGGGAGAAAGGATCGCCGCCGAGCCCGCCGATCCGAACGGTGAGGCCGGTCCGCCTCCCGATCTCCTCCGCCAACTGGACACGCGTGATTTCCGCCAGGTACGACCTCCCCAATAAGGCGAACACGAAAAGGGAGGCGATGAGAAGCGCCAGAACGATCCCGAGATGGATGAGTCTTCTTCTCATAGCTTCCCTAAAAAGCCTGTCCGATGCTGAAATGGAACAGGTCCCTGGACTCCCTCTCCCCCGTCTCGGTAACGCGGGGTTTGAGTTTCCGCCCATAGTCGACCCGGAGCGGCCCGAAAGGCGTATAGACCCGGAGGCCGCCGCCCACGCCGTAGCGGACGTCGTCCCGCGTCACCTCTTCCGGCTCCTTGCCCAACTCCCAGTCGGAAAGAACCGCGTCGCCGAATCGTTGCCATCCGGCGCCGGCGTCGATGAAGAGCACGCCGCCGAGACGCCAGAAAAGGGGGAATCGGGCTTCCGCGTTCGCGAGGAACATATAATTGGCCGGCCCGATCGCTTCCTCGCGATATCCGCGCACGGAGTTCGCGCCGCCCAATCGGAAACGTTTGTAGTCCGGCAGGGCGTCGTCCGGCGCGAGGGATCGGAGCCCGCCCGCCTGGGCGCGCAGCGCGAGAACCGCTCGACCCGGCACGCGGCGGTAGAGGGCGCCGCCGAGGGTCTCCTTGAAGAACTCGTTGTCGCCGCCGAGAAAGGTCCCGGCGAACTCCACGCTCGTGTGCAGCCGCGATCCGGCGGTGGGATCGAGAAGGTGGTCCCGCACGTCGCGCTCGAAGGTGAAGGCGAGGGAACGGGTGATGTCGGGCCGGAGCAGTTCCTCGTCGACCGGCTCGCTCGGCTCCTCCGCCTTGGCCCACTCCAGGGAGAAGATGATCGATCCCTTGGTCCTCTTGTTCAGATCCCGGGAGAGGGAGAACGCCGTGGCGGTCTGAATGAGGCGATAGCTCTCCAGGGTCCGCTCATTCTCGCTCCCCTCGTTCAACACGAAATTCTCCAGGTTCATCCTCTCATGGGTGACCTTCCACATCCCCACCGTGCGGGTTCGAAACATCCACGGCTCGATGATGGAGAACGTGTATTTCTGCTCGAAATCCCGGTCTGCAAAGAGTTCGGAAAAGACCGTTTCCAGATAGACGGTCCTGCCCGTGCGGAGCACGTTCCGGTTGGTCCAATCGAAACTGAAACGGAACTGGTCCTCGGTGCCGAAGCCTCCGCCGAAGCCGAACCAGCGCAGTTTCTTCTCCTTGATCGATATGCGGATCGGCACGGCGCCTTTCCCGTCGAGAGGGTCCCGGATCATCGCCACGTTGTAGTAATAACCGGTCTGATACACCCGGTCGCGGCTGTCCAGAAGGCGGGTTCGGTCGTACCAGTCTCCCTCGTGAAAGGTGAGTTCCCTCAGGACGAAACGGGGACGCGTGTTCTCGGTTCCCTCGACGGTGACGGGGCCGATACGGACCCGCGGTCCGGACCGGATCCGGAAAAGCACGTCCGCCGCGCCCGCGCCGATGTTCTCGACGTGTTCCACCTCCGCTTCGGGGTATCCGATCTCGGCGAGACGGCCGTAGATCCGCACCTGATCCCTCGGCAGAAGTTCCCGGTTGTACGGCGCGCCCGCTTGAAGGCCGAGCATGCGGAGCAGCCTCTCCCGAGACGCCTCCCCGGGGAGACCCTCGAAGGAGACGGCGCCGACCAGAGTGCGCTCCCCCTCTTCGATGCGGATCGTGATCGCCACGCTCCCCCGTTCTCGGTCCGGCACGACCCGCTTCTCCGAGATCTCCGCGCCGAGGTAGCCGGCGCGGTTGTACTGTCGGATCACATCCTCCAGGTCCCGGGCAAGCCAGGTCGCGCGGTATCGACCGGAATGGAACCACCCCCCTTTCGTCCGGCTCATCCGGTCGCGGATCTCCTCGTCGGAGAACACGAGGTTCCCCTCGATCGTGAGAGAGCGGATCGCCGTGGAGGGGAGCGTCATCGGATCGTAGGCTCGGGCCGGGCCGGCGAGGAGAAGCAGCGACAAGAGCAACAAGGGAAGCGACCATCGCGCCGGGAAGCCGTTCCACGCACCTTTCCGGTCCCGCACAGGAATCATCCTATCCTCGCCGCCGATGGTCGGGTCTTGCCTCCGAACCCGTACCGCCCCATAATACCCGAGAAACAGGTGCGATCCAACCGGAGGTCCGTTATGCGCGTCGCCGCCGCGCTTTTCCTCATCCTGCCGCTGCTCGCCTGCTCCGGTCCGAAAGACACGGACCGGGAATCGCTGGAGCGTATCTACATCCGGCTGGTGGAGGCGGGATCGCCCGGCCGGGAACCGGCCGTCGACGATTTGGAGGCGCTTCGGGCGACTTTGGATTCGCTCGGAGGCAGGGCGCGCGTCGAATCCCTTCTCACGGCGAGCATGGAGAATGAACCGGGAAGGTGGAAAGATCTCCTCGATTCCCTCGCTTCCTCGAACCCCTGATCCATCCCCCGTTCGAGCCCCCGGTCAATCGAACAGGCGCCCCACATCGAAGAAGGTGACCGTAACCATCATCGTGAGGATCACCAAGAGGCCGACCTGCTGGGCGATCAGCCGGTGCTTCAGGGCGAGCGGCTTTCGGCGGACCGCCTCGATGCCGAGGAAGACCATGTGCCCCCCGTCGAGCACCGGTATGGGGAACAGGTTCAGAATGCCGAGTTCCACCGAGAGAAAGGCGAGAAGGGTGAGCAGCGTGTCGAGACCCCGCTTGGCGCTCTCCCGGGAGAGGTTGAAGATGGAAACCGGTCCGCCCACCATGTCCCGGGAAACGCCGCCGGTGAAAAGCCTCTGCAGGAAGACGAAGACGTTCTCGGTCACCCACCAGGTTTGCCGGGCGCCCTCGGCGAACGCCCCGATCGGGCCGAGTCTTTTCTTGTCGACATACTCTCCGATCTGCAGCTTGCCGACCGTGCGAATCGTCCCGTCCGGGCCGGTTTCCTCCACCGGGTCCGGCGTGATCCGGACACGGTTTTCCGTCCCCGCCCTCTCGTAAAGGATCTCCAGTTCCCGGCCCGGCGCCGCCTCGATCCGTCCCCGCATCTCCCTCCAGGTCCTGACCCGCTCGCCGTCCACGGCGAGAATCCTGTCCCCTCGGGCGAGCCCCGCCGCGCCCGCCGGCCCCTCGGGAGAAACGGCGCCGACGCGGGTATCGTATTCCGGGGCGATTCCGACCGGCTCTCCCTCGCGGGGTTTCAAGGAGATCGTTCTCTCCGTTCCCTCCCTCTCCACGGTCAGAAGAAGCGGACCGTCCTCCCTCTTCCCGATCCTCCCGGCCATCTCGACCCAATCCCCGACCGGGTCCCCGCCGACGCGCACCACGCGATCCCCGGGGAGGACACCCGCTTCCTCCGCCGCCGTCCCGGGGAGGACGAACCCGACAACCGTCGTTTCGATCCAATCGGCGCCATAGGCATAAAAAATCAGGGAGTAGACCAGAGCGGCCAAAACGAAATTGGCGGCCGGGCCGGCCAGGATCACGGCGGCCCGATCCGCCACGCTCTTCCGATGGAATCGCCACGGCTCGTCCCGCCCGGCTTCGTCTTCTTCCGGATCCTCGCCGGACATCTTCACGTAGCCGCCGAAAGGGATCCAGGAGATTTTATAGAACGTGTCCCCCCGCCGGAAACCGGCGATGGCGGGACCGAAACCGATCGAAAAGGTTTCCACCCGGATGCCCCGCCACTTGGCCACCACGAAGTGGCCCATTTCGTGGACCAGGACGAGCACACCGATCACCAGAACCGGCGCGAGAAAGGGGAGAAACACGATTGCACTCCTTAATGCGAAAGCGGGGAACTCCGCCCGGCTATCCGGAAAGCCGCCGGGCGGCGAGCAACTCCCCGGCCGCGACGCGTGCGGCCCGGTCGGCGGTAAAGAGATCTTCCTCGCACGGGTCGTCCTCTACGCCGACCCGCTCCATCGCGCGGGCGATCACCCGCGGAATCTCCTGGAAGCGGATCTCGCCGGCGAGAAAGGACTCCACCGCAGTCTCGTTGGCGGCGTTCATAACCGCCGGAGCCGTCCCTCCCCGCCGCGCGGCGCCGTAGGCGATGGCGAGACAGGGGAAACGGTCCGTGTCGGGCCGCTCGAAAGTGAGCGCCCCGACGGCGGACAAATCGAAACGGTTCTCCACCGGGGGTCTCCACGGATAAGATAATGCATAACGGATCGGATGTCTCATATCCGTTTCACCCAGCTGGGCGACGTAGGATCCGTCCACGAACTCCACCAACGAATGGATCACGCTTTGGGGGTGGATCACCACCTCGATCCGGTCGGGGCCGTAACCGAAGAGATGCATCGCCTCGATCACCTCGAGCCCCTTGTTCATGAGCGTCGCCGAGTCGATGGTGATCTTCCTCCCCATCTTCCAGGTGGGATGTGCGAGGGCGTCCTCCACGGTGACCTTGTCCAGCGCTTCGGCGGTGAGATCGCGAAAAGGGCCGCCGGACGCGGTGAGCACCAGGCGCCTCACCTCCCCGGGCCGGCGTCCCTCCAGGCACTGATGGAGCGCCCCGTGCTCGCTGTCGATGGGGAGTATTTCCGTTCCGGTCCGCCGCGCCTTCTCCATCACCACCGCTCCTCCGGCGACGAGACTCTCCTTGTTGGCGAGACAGATCCTCTCGACTCGCCCGAGCGCCTCCAGAGTGGGCCGCAGGCCGGCGGCGCCGACCACCGCGTTCACCAAGATCTCCGCGTCCACGGCGGCGAGAATCTCCGCGGGCGCGCCCTCTCCGCCGATCACCCGGGGACCTCCCGGTCCGATCCGCGCGGCGAGTCTCCCGGCCGCCTCCCGATCGGCCAGGGCGACGATCTCCGGACGGCAGGCCGCGATCTGCTCCTCCAGCGCGCCGCCGTTCCCTCGCGCGGCGAGTGCGACGATCCGGAAACGGTCCGGCATCTCTCCGACGACGCGAATGGTGTTCCTTCCGATCGATCCGGTCGAGCCGAGAAGGATGACGCGCCGACGTTCCATCTCACACCCCCCGGAAGAGGACGAAACGAAGGTAAGCCCACACAACCGGCGCGGCGAAGAAGAGGCCGTCGAATCGATCGAGCACGCCGCCGTGTCCGGGGATGAATCCGGCCGAATCCTTTACCTCCGCCGCTCTCTTAAGGGACGACTCGATCAGGTCCCCCGCCTGAGAGAGGATGCCGACGAGAATTCCCACCGCCGCCGCCTCGACCACCCCCATCTCGGGGATCCATGCCGCCCGGGAGACGAATGCGCCGCCGACGGCGAAAAGGATCCCGCCGATCGATCCCTCCACCGTTTTTTTCGGGCTGATCGACGGCGCCAGCGGCGTCCGGCCGAACGTCATCCCGGTCAAATAGGCGCCTGTATCGGAGCCCCAGGCGGTGAGAAAGAGAAGGAACACGAATGCGGCCCCCCTCTCATAACCGCCCGCGCCCACGGTACGGGGAAGCTCCCGGATCAGCAGGAGGAATCCGGGCAACCCCGCGGCGTAGAAGAGCGCGAAAAGGGCGCCCCCCGCGCGGGCGAAGGGATCTCCGCGCCTGGAGAGGACGAGGGAGACGAGGAGGAGCAGAAAGAAGAGGGCCAGAAAGAGGAGCACCGCGCCGAGTCTTCCCCGGTAGAGGAGAAGGATCAGCCCCTCCGCCGCGAGGCACCCGAGCGGGAGCAACGGACGGAGGGACGCGCGGCCGAGAAGACGATAGGTTTCCCAGGTGGCGATAAGAGCGAGGGCGCTCACCAGGAGAAGAAAGGGGAGGGATCCGACGCGCGTGATGAACACGAAGGGCGGAAGAAAGAGCACGCCCGAGAGGAAGCGGACCGCGAGCCTTCCGCGCCCCCTACGCTTTCTCTCCGACGGAGCCGACCCCGCCGAAACGGCGTTCCCGTTCTTGGTATTCCCGGATGGCACGGTAAAGATGCTCCGCTCGGAAATCGGGCCAAAGAACCGGGGCGAACACGAGTTCGGCATAGGCGATCTGCCAGAGATAAAAATTCGAGATTCTACGCTCGCCGCTCGTCCGAATCAGGAGGTCCGGGTCGGGGAACTCGGCGGTGTAGAGTCGCCGCCGGAACGCCTCGGCGTCGATCCGTTCCGGGTCGATCCGTCCCTCCCGCGCTTCACGGGCAAGCGCCCGGGCGGCGTCGACGATCTCCGCCTGCCCGCCGTAGGAGAGGGCGAGGATCAGGTCCAGGCCGTCGTTCCCCGCGAGGGCATCGATCGCGCCGCGCAAAGCTCCTCGAACCGATTCGGGCAGATCGCCGGTCCGGCCGACGGTGTGGAGGCGGACCCCGTTTCGGTTCAACTCGGGAACCTCGGCGGGAAGGGTCTCCTCGAGGAGAACCATGAGCGCCTCCACCTCTTCACGGGGACGGGACCAGTTCTCCACGGAGAAGGTGAAGAGGGAGAGAACCTTCACGCCGACCGCGCCCGCCCCGCGCACCACGGAACGAACCGATTCCACGGCGGCGTGATGGCCCGCGATCCGTGGAAGGCCCCGCCGCTCCGCCCATCGTCCGTTGCCGTCCATGATCACGGCGACGTGGCGGGGAACGCTTCCCCGGGCGATTATTTCCTCCTGCAAGGATTCTTCCTTGGCGTCCCGATCCGTCAAAGATATTTCCCCCGCCCGGCGTCCACGGAGGCCTTAGACCTCCATGACCTCCTTCTCCTTGGCGGCCACCATGCCGTCGATTTCCTCTATGTACTTGTCGGTTATTTCCTGGATCCGTTCCAACATGCGTTTCGAGTCGTCCTCGGTGACCTGGCCTTCCTTTTCGGAGCGCTTGATCTTCTCGTTCGCGTCGCGACGGATGTTCCGGACCGCCACCTTTCCGCTCTCCCCCAGCTTGCGGACCATCTTCGCCAGTTCCTTGCGGCGCTCTTCGGTGAGGGAGGGGATGGGAATACGGATCACGTTTCCGTCGTTGGACGGATTGAGGCCGAGGGAAGACTTGAGGATCGCCTTTTCCATCTCGCCGAGGGCGGATTTGTCAAAGGGCTGCACTACGAGCAGACGGGGCTCCGGGGCGGCCACGTTGGCGAGTTGGCGAAGCGGTGTCTGCGTCCCGTAATAGTCCACTTTCACCGGATCGAGCAGTCCCGGATTCGCCTTCCCGGTGCGAATCCCCGCCAGCTCCCGGGCGAGACTGTCCCCCGCCTTGCGCATCCGGTCTTCCGTTTCCGCAATGAGCTTCTCGGGCATTCAGATCGCCTCCTTCACGGTGGTGCCCACCTCTTCTCCCCGTATCACGCGGACGAGGTTATCTTCCTTCATGTTGAAGACGACGATCGGAATCCGGTTCTCCATGCAGAGCGCCACGGCGGTGGAATCCATCACGCCCAGGCCCCGTCCGATCACGTCCTTGTAGCCGATCGTTCGAATGAACTCCGCCCCGGGGTCTTTTTCCGGGTCGGCGCTGAACACGCCGTCCACCCGGGTCGCCTTGAGCAGAACGTCCGCGCCGAGTTCGGCGCCCCGGAGGGCGGCGGCGGTGTCGGTGGTGAAGAAGGGGTTGCCGGTTCCTCCGGCGAGAAGGAGAACGCGGTCTTTCTCGAGATGGCGGATCGCGCGGCGGCGCACGAAACGCTCCGCGGCTCCCTCGAGCGGGACGGCGGTCATGACCCGGGTGGGAACGTCCCGCCTTTCGAGCATGTCTTGGAGCGCGAGGGCGTTGATGATCGTGGCGAGCATCCCCATCTGGTCCGCCGTCACCCGGTCCATCCCCTCGGCGACGCCCCTGAGGCCGCGATAGAGGTTGCCGCCGCCGATCACCACGCCGAGTTGTACGCTCATGTCGTGCACGCGAGCGATCTCGCCCGCCACGCGGCTCAACGTTTCCGGGTCGATGCCGGCCTCTTTCGGTCCCGAGAGAAACTCGCCGGATAACTTGAGCAGCACCCGCCGGTATTGGCCGCTCATGGGACCTCCTCTACGCTTCGCCCAGCTCGAAACGAACGAAGCGCCGAACACGGATGTTCTCGCCGATCTTGGCGCGCACTTCGTCGACCACGTCCCCCACGGTCAGTTTCGGTTCCTTCACGTAGGGTTGTTCGAGAAGAACCTGCTCGGCGAAAAACTTCTCCAGCCTCCCTTCGATGATCTTCTGGATCACCGCGGCGGGCTTGCCCGTCGCCTCGGCCTGGGCCTGGAAGATCTCTTTCTCTTTCGCCGTCGTCTCTTCCGAGATCTCCTCGCGGCGCACCGCGATCGGCGAGGCGGCGGCGATGTGCATCGCCACGTTCTTCACCATCTCCTGAAATTCGGCGTTCCGGGCGACGAAATCGGTCTCGCAGTTCACTTCGATCAGAACGCCCACCCGATTGCCCGGGTGGATGTAGGCGTAAACGAGACCTTCCTTGGCCTCACGTCCCTCCCGCTTGGCCGCGGCGGCGACTCCGTGCTTGCGAAGCCAATCGACCGCCTTGTCCGAGTCTCCGTTGCACTCCTGAAGGGCCTTCTTGCAGTCCATCATCCCCGCGCCGGTCCTCTCGCGAAGGGCCTTTACCTGTTGCGCGTTGATTTCCATGTTCGTACCTCTCTCTTCCCGCCCGGGCATTCTCCGGCCCGGGTGTTCTTGCGATGCCGCGGGGAAAACTAGGACTCCGTCTCGGCCTCGGCGACCGCCTCCGCCTTTTCGGCGGAATCGTCCCCGCCCACCGCTTCGCCCGGCCGATCCTTGTCGACCTGCTGGCGGGCTTCCAAGACCGTGTCCGACACGAGCCGCGTAATCAGGCGGATCGAACGGATGGCGTCGTCGTTGCCTGGGATGGGATAATTGATGAGGTCGGGGTCGGAGTTGGTGTCCACCACGCCCACCACCGGGATGCCGAGGCGATTCGCCTCCTTGACCGCCAGGTGTTCCTTCTTGGTGTCCACCACGAAGACGAGGCCGGGTAGGCCGCGCATCTCCACGACGCCCTTCAGCACCTTCTCGAGTTTTTGGGCGCGCTTCTCCATGTGAAGCGCCTCTTTCTTCGAAAAGAGGCTGAACTTTCCCTCTTCACGCATCCGGATCAGATCCTCGTAGTAGTCGGCGCGTTTCCGGATGGTCTGGAAGTTGGTGAGCATGCCGCCGAACCAGCGCTCGTTCACATAGTACATGGAGCAACGGTTCGCCTCGTCGGCGATCACGTCCTTCGCCTGCCGCTTGGTGCCGACGAAGAGGACGGAACGGCCGCCCCGCACGACCTTCTCGACGACACGGCGAGCCGCTTCGATGCAGCCGAGAGTCTTCTGCATGTCGAGGATGTAAATGCCGTTTCGTTCGATGAAAATGTAGGGCTTCATCTTGGGGTTCCATCGGCTCGTCTGATGGCCGAAATGCACCCCAGCGTCCAGCAGGTCTTTCAGTTCGATCTTGGCCAAGGTTTCGCCTTCCTGTGATTCGGTTTGGTGCCTCCCCCGCCGTCCTCTCCCGGGCCACCCCCGATGGGGGAACCGTCCACGGAATCGGGCGGGGTGCGATTTTCAGTCGAAGCGATTCGGATCAACGCTTCGAGAACTGGAAACGTTTGCGAGCGCCGGAAAGGCCGTATTTCTTCCGTTCCGTCGCGCGCGGGTCTCTGGTCAACAGCCCGTTCGCGCGGAGCGGCTTCCGGAGCGACTCGTCGTAATGGAGAAGGGCGCGCGCGACGCCGAGACGGATCGCCCCGGCCTGACCGGTCAACCCGCCCCCGCGCACGTAGGCGACCATGTCGAAACGCGCTTCTCCCGCCGTCTCGAAAGGCTCCTCCAGAACGCGATGCAACACCGGACGCGGGAAGTAGTCCTTCAACTCGCGGCCGTTCACGATCCGCTTTCCGCTGCCGGGAACCAGTTGGACCCGCGCCACAGCGGTTTTCCGCCGTCCCGTGGCGGAGAATGCCGTTCTCTGAACCACGCTTTCGATTACCTCCTCGTCTCGATCCGGATTTCTTCGGGCGTCTGCGCGGCGTGCGGATGCTCCGATCCGGTGTAGACTCGCAGCTTGCGCAGTAGCCGCCGCCCCAGACGGTTCTTCGGCAGCATGCCGCGCACCGCGTGGGTGATGATATACTCGGGCCTCTCTGCCCGCCTCCGGGCGATCGGCACCTGTCGGGCGCCGCCGTGGTAGCCGGAGTGGCTATGGTAGTACTTCTGCTCCGCCTTGCTCCCGGTGAGACGCACCTTGTCGGCGTTCACCACGATCACGTGTTCCCCCACGTCTTCGTAGGGCGTGAAGAGGGGCGAGTGTTTCCCTCGAAGGCGGGTTGCGACCACCGACGCTACGCGACCAAGCGCTTGGTCTCCCGCGTCGACCACGACCCAACGCCGGGGCACGTCCCCTCGGCGGAACATCTTCGTTCTCAAGGTCTTCTCCCTCCTGTTCATCATCACGGCCCCCAAGGGACCGCATCAGGCACGAATCTTATAGTTTACGGTAAGTCGCTCCGTTGTCAACGGAAAAGCCGTCTTTTCCGGGGGTTTCAACCGCCGCCGAGCGCCTCCTCGATCGACCGCCCATAAGGTGGCAGGAGGATCCCCTTCTCGGTGATAAAACCCGACACCAAATCGGCCGGAGTGCGGTCGAAAGCGGGGTTCCAGACCTCCACCCCCTCCGGGGCGGTTCGGACCGTTCGGAAACCGGTCACTTCCTCGCCCGGACGTTCCTCGATCGGGATCGAATCCCCATCGGGAGCGGCGAGGTCGAAAGTGGAGGAGGGAGCAGCGACATAGAAGGGGACGCCGTGGCGCTCCGCCGCCGCCGCGACGCCGTAAGTTCCTATTTTATTGGCGAAATCGCCATTCCGAGCGATCCGGTCCGCGCCGGTGATCACCAGGTCCACCCCCCCCGTGGCGATCAGGAAAGGGGCCGCCCCGTCGCAGAGAAGAGTGACCGGGATCCCCGACTCACGTAGCTCCCAGGCGGTGAGGCGCGCCCCCTGCAGAAGAGGGCGGGTCTCGTCGGCGAAGACGCGGAACCTCTTCCCCCTCTCCCAGGCGAGGTAGAGGGGCGCGAGAGCGGTTCCTATCCCCGCCGTGGCGAGGGCGCCGGCATTGCAGTGGGTGAGGATCCTCCCTCCCTCCGGCACCAACGGCTCCCCCGCCTCTCCGATGCCTCGGCATAACTCCTTGTCTTCGTTTTCGATAGCCTGTGCCTCCCGCAGGAGGACGGCGTGGAGCTTCTCGATATCCGTCTCCGGCGATCGGGAAACGGCCTCCCCGCAGCGATGGAGTGCCCAATCGAGGTTCACCGCCGTCGGGCGCACGCGAGCGATTCGCCCGCGGAGATTCGCCGCCGCCTCCAGAAAGGCGACGCGATCCGGAGGCGCCTCCCTCCGGAGAGCGAGGGCGAGGGCATAGGCGCCCATCACGCCTATCGCGGGCGCCCCGCGCACGCGTAGGGAGAGGATCGCCTCCTCGGCTTCCTCGAGTGTACGGCAGACACGATACTCGACCCTTTCGGGCAGAAGGGTCTGATCGAGAATTCGTATCCCCTCCGCGGTCCAGGCGACGGTCTCCGGCGTGCGCACCTTCACTCCCCCCGCACCTGGACGATCACTTCCCTCGTCCTCGGCCGGTTGTCGAAATCGCAAAGCACGATCTGCTGCCACGTTCCGAGAAGAAGCTCCCCCCCCGCGAAAGGTATGGTGAGCGAGGGGCCGATCCAGGCGGCGCGTACGTGTGAGTAGCCGTTTCCGTCTCCCCAGGCCTCGTCGTGGTCGTAGGGAATCCCGCGCGGGACGGCCCGTTCCATCGCTTCCCGAAGATCGTTCACGACCCCGGGCTCGAACTCGATGGTGGTCACGCCGGCCGTCGATCCGGGGGCGAAGACCGTGATCGCGCCCTCCCGGAGACCGCTCGCCTCCAACGCTTCCCGAACGTCGCCGGTCAGATCGAGGATGTCGTCCCCCCCCGTCGTCCGGCGGTCGATCCGCGAGGTTCGCACAGTCATTCCCTCTCTCCTCCACCGGTCCGCCCCATCCCCAGTAGCGTCCGGAACACGGCGCGGGTCCGGACGAGAGGAAGACCGACCACGTTGGCGTAACACCCATCGATCCTCTCCACGAGAAGCGCCCCCCGCCCTTGGATTCCGTAGGCGCCCGCCTTGTCGAAAGGTTCGCCCGTGGAAACGTAAGCGGCGACCTCCTCCGGCCCCAGTTCCCGGAAGAGGACCCTTGTCTCTTCCACACCGGTCTCGTCGACCCCCCGCGCGCGGTCGACGATACAGACACCGGTCACCACCCGGTGCCAGCGGCCGCTTAAGGCGAGAAGCATCCTCGCCGCCTCCTTCGGATCCGCCGGCTTGCCGAAGCACCCGCCCTCCCCGGCGACGAGCGTGTCCGCCGCCAGAAGAAACCGGGGCCCCCCTTCGGGACGAGCGGCGAGCGCTTTCTCCCGAGCGAGCCGGACCGCCTCACGCTCCGGAGGCGCTCCCGATGGGGTTTCGTCGCCGTGCGAGGGAGGGATCACGACAAAGGAGACCCCCGCCTGCCGGAGAAGCGCCGCCCGGCGGGGCGACGAGGACACCAGACCGAGCGGCTCCCCGGCGCGCGGCCAGAGAGGATCCGGCGTCGCTTCCTTTCGTTCTTCCATCGTTCAGGTCTCCAGGATAAAGGTGACCGGCCCGTCGTTGACCAGGCGCACATCCATTCGCGCGCCGAAACGGCCGGTCTCGACGCGGGCGCCCAGGCGCCGCATCGTGTCGACGAAGCGTTCGAAGAGCGGCTCCGCCTCCTCGGGACGCGCGGCGTGGGAGAGGGACGGTCGCCGCCCTTTACGGCAGTCCCCGTAGAGGGTGAACTGCGGGACGGCGAGCACCGAACCGCCCGTCTCCAGGACGCCGTTTTCGAAATGCCCCCCTTCGTCGGGAAAGACGCGGAGGCGAAGACATTTCTCCGCCATTTTGTCGACGCGTTCCGGCGTGTCGTCACCGCCGATGGCGCCGAGAAGGAGTATTCCCCGCCCGATTGCGCCCACGGCGGCGCCGTCGACGGTCACCGAAGCCTCGGATACTCTCTGCAGCACCACACGCATCCCACGCCTCCTTCCCCCGCCGACGCGGGGACCCGATCACGCCGTTCCGCCCGGACGGAAGCGCCCGACCGCCGGACATCCGGATGGAACGGGAGAGAAACGGAATGGGGGTCGGCCCGGTTCGATCGAGCCGGATCCGAAGCGGAGATTAGGGATTCCGCGCGGGGATGTCAATGCGGACGCCGGCCGCGGTTCAGGCGCCCCCGACGGGGGTCGATTCCAGAAGGGTGCGCGCGCGGGCGAGAACACGGATCGGAGAGAAAGGTTTGGTGATGTAGTCGTCGGCGCCGGCGGCGAAGCCCGCTTCCCGGTCCGACTCCCTGCCGAGGGCGGTGAGAAGAACGACGCGTACCTCGCGAAGGGCGGGATCCTCTCGGATCGCCCGGCAGACCTGGAGACCGTCCCCGCCGGGGAGCATGATGTCGAGGAAAACGAGGGCGGGGGGATCGGAGCGGATCATCGCCAGCGCCTCGTCTCCCCTTTCGGCGGTCCGGACGGTGTACCCCTCCCGCCGGAAGATTCGGAGAAGCGACTGCGCGATAAACGGCTCGTCATCCACGATGAGGATCGAGCCCGATCCCGGCCTCGGCCCGGCGGCGCGTTCGTTCACGTCAGTCTCCCACAAAGAGGGCGTGTTGCGCCCAGGAACCGGAGAGATCGATGGCGACCTCCCTCGCTGTGCGGGTGTTCACGGCGAGGCGGAACACCTTCGAGTAACGGATGCCGATCGACGAAGGCTTCCCGCCGGCCAGGATGCGAAGGGCGATCTCCGCACCGAGCGCTCCGATGGCGCGGTAGTCCGGCAGAAGCGCCGCCTGCGCCCCGCGCTCCACGTATTTCTTGGAGGGCGCGATCACCGGTACGCGCCGCTCCAAGCTCCTCTTGAGAACGTAATCCACCGCCTCAGAAGCGAGGGTGGTCCGGTCGGGGAGGAGCCACCAGCCGTCCACGTCGTTCTCCCCCTCCCGATAGGCGCGAAGCGTTTCGCTCAGATCCTTCACGGGGAAAGGGACGATCCGGAGGCCGATCGCCTCCGCTTCGGCGCGCGCCTTTTCGAGCACATGTTCGGTGTTCCCCGGATCGTAGACGACGCCGAGCCGCTTCAGTTCGGGGAAGAGGCGGCGGACGGTTCGCATTTGCAGCGCCGGATCGATCCGAATGCTCGCCCCCGCCACGTTGCCGGGAAGCGCTTCCCCGTAATCGAGAACAAGCACGAACACGATGGGGATCCGGTCGGTCGCGCCGACGGCGGCGCGGTAGGCGTTCGTGCCGAGGGCGAGAATCAGATCGGGCTCGCGTTCCACCAGATCCCGCATGACCCCGTCCTCCTCCCCGTCGACCCGGGAGAGATCCACCTTCCAGTAGTTGGCGGGGCAAACCTCGGCGAATCCCTCGTATGCGAGAACGTAGGGCTCGGTGTCGCCCGAAAAGAGCGCGGCGATCTCCGTCCCCCCGGCCGCGCCGGAGAGAATGAGAAGCGCCGCCGCCGCGAGGGCCGCCGGGCGCGGGTCGATTCGGATGCGGTCGACGATCATTCCTCTCCTCGCGTCAGAATCGAACCCGGAGACGCAGGTTGGTTCTCCGGCCGAAGGAGTCCCCGCCCGGATACTCCCGATAACGGTGGTCGAAAAGATTCTGCACGGCACATTCCAAAACGACATGATCCACGCCGAGGGCGTAGCGAACAACCGCATCGGCCACGGACCAAGCCGGAAGGTCGCCCCCCCCGCTTTTCAGGAAGGAGGCGCGGGACTGGTACCGTCCGGCGAAGGAGAGCGTCCAACGGACCGCCGGCTTCGCGGTCAAGCGCGCCGTCACCTTGTGCCGGGACACCCACCAGAACTCCTCCGGGAGTCCCTCGTCCTCTTCGTAGGCGACATAGCCGTATCCGACCGTCGTCTCCAGCCGGCGGCTCCACCGCGCGCGCAGGGAAGCCTCGCCGCCGTTCACGTTCACGCGGTAAAGATTCCGGTAGGTAAGCGTCTTCGGCAATACGCCTCCGGGTAGGCCGTAGGGAGCCGCTTCCTGCTCGCCGTAGTAGTCGCTGGGGCCGAAGTTGACCCTGTCCCTCTCCTCGTTGCGGAATCCCTCCACGCGAAGAAGGGCGAAGCGGGTGATTTCCAGGCCCAAAGCGATCTCGTAGGTGCGCACCCGCTCCGGTTTCAGGTCCCGGTTACCGACGGCGTCCGCCGGCAGGGGGAGGATCTCCCCCGCGTGATTCTTTACGGGGACGTCTTCGATGTAGAGATAGTTGTCGATAAAGGTGGGATTCCGGTAGGCCTCGCCGGCGGTGAGCCGGAGATAGCTCCGTCCCTCGAAATGGTGGATCCAGCTCGCTCGCGGAGAGAACTGATAATCCGTGTGGGGATGATGGTCGACCCGGCCGCCGATCGTGACGTCCTCTCTCTCTCGGAAGGTCCGCTCCACCTGTGCGTAGACCCCGAAAAGGGTTTGGTCGTGCCACTCATCCAGAAAGTCGGAGCGCACGGCGTGATAGCGGACCGAACCGCCCACCAGGCCGACGGTCCCTCCGGCGGAGGTCCCCATCACCTGCCCCTCGAGGCTGTAGGTGTTCTGCAGAAGCTCTCGGTCGTCCGGGTTCCCCTCCGCGTCCAGGAGATCCCGGTTGCGCGTTTCCGCTTCGCTGTGGTTCCAATAGGCGCGGAGAAACGCCCCCGGCGTCTCCAGCGCGGCGCTCCCGAAGAGGGATGTATTGTCCCGGAGCATGTCGCCGATCCCGGATTCCACGCGCCCATTCCCGTCCGTCCCGCCGGCGGCCAGGGTGAAGGTGGAACGATCCCAAAGGCTCCGTGTGAGCGCCAGATTCCCCCGGAAGGACTCCGGCTCGGGAACGCCGGGCTCGCCGGCGTCATCGCCCAGGGAACCCTCCCGCTTCCAGAGGAAGGTTCCTTTGTAGTCGAAATGGTCCCCCGCGCGCCCCGCGCGGATCACGGCGCCCTCCCGGCGATCGCTTTCCACGCCGGTCCGCGCGGAAAGGGTCGTGCCCGCCAGCTCGCGGGGAGATTTCGTTATGATGTGAATCACACCGCTGTAGGCGTTGGCGCCGTACACCGCCGAGCCGGGACCGCGAACGACTTCGATCTGCTTGATCTCCTCGAGGGCGACGGGAAGCATCTCCCAGAGAACGACGCCGAAGAAATCCTCGTACACCGATCGGCCGTCGATCATGACGAGAAGCTTGTTCGCCAGCGTCCGGTTGTACCCGCGCGCGCCGACATTCACGTCGGTGGCGGTGACGGCGGCCACCTCCAGCCCCGGGATCTCGCGGAGCAGATCCGCCAGGTTCTGCGCGCCGGAGGCCTCGATTTCCTCCTCGGTGATCACCGTCACCGACGCGGGCGCCTGTGACACGGTGAGGCTGTGGCGGGCGGGTGTAACCACCCGCTCCTCTTCGCCGAAAAGAAGATCCTCCTCACCGCCGACGCCGGCGGCGATGACCCCTCCTCCCCACCAGGGGATGAGCAGACAGACGCTCAGAACGGCGGTCCGCCGCCCGATTTTCTCTCCCATGGATGTCCTCGTTTCGTTCCGGAGAATCGGCGGCCGCCCGCCCTTCAGCGCTCCCCCGCCGGTTCGGGGAGGTTTTTAACCAACACCACTTCCGTTCCGGGGGGATCGGAGACGACGAAACGTATTCCGTCGGTGAGTCGCTTCATGAGGTAGACGCCGTAACCGCCTTCGTGGGGAAGATCCAGATCGGGGGCCGCGTCGGGATCGATGGGCACGGCGTTCCCGCAGTCCCGGACGCGGATCAAGGCCCTCCCGCCCGACACTTCTCCCGTGAGCACCACCACGCCGTCGGGGCGGCGTCCGTACGCGTGCACCACGCAGTTGGTGAACGCCTCTCCGACGGCGATCCGCATGTCGTTCGTCGCGTCCTCGCTCAGGCCCCAGGAGGCGCAGACATCGGCCACCCAGCGCCGCACCTGGCGGAGATACTTGAGATCACTATGGACCTGAAGGCGTTCCAATGCCGTTTCTCCGTTCGGTCACACCGCGCAGAAATGGGCGAGCGCGTCTTCTCGATCCGGACAGATGTCGAACACCCTGTTCAGCCGGGTCAGCTCCAGCAGCTTCAGGACCTCCCGCGTCGGGCCGGCCAGGCGGACGTCGCCGCCGGACCTCCTGGCCGCCTTCATCAGCTTGACGAAAGCGCCGAGCCCCGAGCTGTCCACGTAACGGAGCCCCGACAGATCGAGAACGATCCGCTTTTCCTCCCGACACTCGCCCCGATCGAAAAAGGCGAGGAGGTCCGTCACGTTCTCCGCGTCCACCTCGCCGCGGAGCGTCACCACCAGGACGTCGTCCCTCTTTTCACTTCCGATTTGCATGAATCCCTCCGCACCTGCCGGTCCGCCGGCCCGGTTCCCGTCCGGTCCTTCCTACCGAGTATCGGAAAAGAGGGCGATGGGGTTAAGGATCCAGGAAAAGAAGGGCGAGATTCCTCCCGCGGCGTTCCGGGGCGGCCCGGTGACTGTGGAATCTCCCGGGATCGCAGGCGGTGCAGGGGGGGCGGGGCCCGACGCGTTCCGGACCGACGCCCGCCTCTTGGAAGAGGGCGAGGGCGGTGGCGTAGAGGTCGAGAAACGGCTTCCCCGGCCGTCCGGGGCGTGTATGGCCATGGACGCCGAAAGCGGCGGCGACCTCCGGGCCGACCTCGTAGCAGCAGGGTCCCACGGAGGGACCGATCCAGGCGAGGAGACGGTCCGGCGGAACGCCCAGTCCGGCGAGGGCGCGAACCCCCGCGCCCAAAATCCCCGCGGCGAGTCCCCGCCATCCGGCGTGGAGGAGGGCGACCGCTTTCCCTTCCCGATCGGCCAGGTAGACCGGCAGGCAATCGGCAACGCGGATCGCGAGGACGAGGCCGTTGCGATCCGTCGCCCCCCCGTCGGCCACGGTTCCCGAGACGATGCCCCCCGTCCCCGCCTCCGGGTAGATCTCGACACGACGTCCGTGAACCTGCTGAAAGAATACCGCCTCGCCGGGGCGCCCGATTCGCCCGGCCCGGTCGAGGATGGTCTCTCTCTGCTCGAGGTCTCCGGGGGGCGAGTCGAAAGCGCGGCCGAGAAAGAGGTGGCGCACGCGGGGAATCGTATCCAGAAGAGGCGAGCCGATCGCCGTCGGTTCGGGTCTCGTCATGGGTCCCGCCTCAGTGCAGCTCGCGGCGCTCCACGTCGATCACGCCCTTCACCGCGCGGATCGCCTTGATCACCTTATGCAGGTGTTTGAGGCCGGTCACTTCGATCAGGAAAACGCCCTGGGCGTCCGTCTCCTCGGAGAGAACATCCGCGCTCCGGATGTTGGAATGCATCTTCCCGATCACCTTGGCCACGTCGGCGAGGAGACCGGGACGGTCCTCGGCGCGGATCAGGATCTTGACCGGAAAATTCTGCCCTTTCCCCACGTCCCACTCCACCTCGAGGACACGCTCCGGGTCGATCCGGGAGGGGAACACGTTGGGGCAGTCGACGCGGTGAACCGACACGCCCCGTCCCCGGGTGACCACCCCCACGATCCGGTCGCCCGGAAGGGGTTGGCAGCACTTGGCGAAGCGGATCATCAGCTGATCCACGCCATGGATCCGTACCCCCCGCTCGGAGCGGCGCGTCAGATCGATGATCCTCTCCAGGGAGAGAGGCTCCGGCGGTTGCGGTCCCGGCTCCTTCTCGACGAGCTTCACCGCCACCTGGCGTCCGGAAAGGTCGCCGCTTCCGATGGCGGCGAGGACTTGGTCCGGATCGCTCAGCCCGAACTCCTCGACGTGCTCCGCGAGCTTCTTCTCGATGGAGCCCCTGAAGTGCAGCTTGTGCAATTCCCGCTCCAGGATCACCTTGCCGAGCTGCTTCGATTGATGGAAACTCTCCCTCTTCAGCCAGGAGCGGATCTTGCTCCTCGCCCGGGAGGTCTTCACCACGTGGAGCCAGTCGTGGGTAGGGGCGGCGGAATGGGAGGTGATGATTTCCACCGTCTCCCCGTTCCGCAGTTCGTAGCGTAGAGGGACGATCCGGCCGTCCACCTTTGCGCCGGCGCAGTGGAAGCCCACCTCGGTGTGGACCGCGAAGGCGAAATCGAGAGGCGTGGACCCGCGGGGGAGCCTTTTGAGATCCCCCCCGGGCGTGAAGACGAACACCTCGTGATGAAAGAGGTCCTTCTTCAGCAGATCCAGGAACTCTTTGGGATCGGTGAGATCCTTCTGCCAGTCCACGACCTGCCTGAGCCAGGACAACCGCTGATCCAGGTCGTGGTCCGAGGCGCCTCCCTCCTTGTAGCGCCAGTGCGCCGCGATGCCGTACTCGGCGGTCTGATGCATCTTCCGCGTACGGATCTGGAACTCCACCATGCGACCCTCCGGTCCGATCACGGTGGTGTGGAGCGACTGGTACATGTTGCTCTTGGGGGTGGCGATGTAGTCCTTGAAGCGGTCGTGCACCGGCGTATAGAGGGTGTGCACGATACCGAGCACGTGATAACACTCCTGCACGGACCCGACGATCACCCGCAGGGCGAGCAGGTCGTAGATCTCCTCGAGCGGCAGGTTCTGGCCCTTCATCTTGTTGTAGATGCTGTAAAAGTGCTTGGGCCTCCCGACCACTTCCGCCTGGATCCCGTACTGATGGAGCTTCGCCTGGAGGGGTTCCTTGAAATACTCGATCTGTCCCTCACGGGTCTCGCGGGTGTCGGCGATCCGCGCCACCAGCTCACGATAGGCGACCGGCTCCAAATACTTTAGCGATAAATCCTCCAGCTCCCACTTGATCCGGGCGATGCCGAAGCGGTGAGCGAGAGGGGCGTAGATCTCGAGGGTCTCCCGGGAGATTCGCTCGATCTTTTCCGCCGGCAGGTGCTGCAGGGTGCGCATGTTGTGAAGGCGGTCGGCCAGTTTGATCAGGATGACCCGGATGTCCCGAGCCATGGAGAGGAGCATCTTGCGGAAGTTCTCCGCTTGCTCCTTCTCCGGGGAATCGATCCGGATTTCTCCGATCTTGGTGACCGCGTCGACCAGGTGGGCGATCTCCTCGCCGAACTCCTTGCGGATCGCGTCGACGTCGGTGTCTGTGTCCTCCACCACGTCGTGGAGGATCGCCGCGGCGAGGGTGACCGAATCGAGGCGAAGCTCGTCGAGGATGCGCGCCGCCTCGACGACGTGGTGGAGGTGGGGCTCTCCGCTGCGGCGCATCTGTCCGCCGTGTCGTTCCCGGGCGAAACGGAGCGCCCGGTTCAGCAGTTCCCTGTCCAGACCGGGGCGGTTCAGAAAGGCGATTTCCGGCTCGAGAGCGATTTCACGGGTCGACGGTTCTACGCCGTCCGTCCCGGCCGGACCCCCTTCACGTTCAGTTGGAGACGGGTCTCGCCGCCCCATCGATTCTCCTCCAAAGTAAAGGCGAGATCGAGAGCGCCCCACTCGCGCCAGCGGTCGGCCGCTTCATGCCCCACCTGAAAGGCGATCGCGTCCATGAGAAGGCCGTCCCTGCCGGCACGGAACTTCAGGTGATTCCGCCCCACACGCCGGAATCCCTCCGGAGCGGTCACTCCCTGTGCCAAAAAGATCGGCTTCCGGTTCCCCGGACCGAAGGGCCGGAGGACGCCGATCGCCTCAAAAAGGGTCCGGTCGCACTCCTCCAAACCAAGCGCGCCCTCGATCGTGAGACTTCCGGGCGAAGAGACCTCGTCCTCCACCTCGCGAAAAAGGGCGCGAAACCGTTCGCGGAAGGGCTCGATCCGTTCCTCCTCGATGCTGAGACCGGCGGCGAGGGCGTGCCCGCCGTGACGGAGGAGAAGGTCGGAACAACGCTCCAGCGCCTCATGCAGGGGGAACCCGGAGAGGCTTCGCGCCGAACCGCGCCCCACTCCCCCGTCGAGGGCGATCAGCACCGCCGGCCGACCGAACATTTCCTTCAAGCGCGAAGCGACGATGCCGATCACGCCGGGGTGCCAGTCCGGCGAGGCGAGGACGATGGCGCCCGGATCTTTTTCGCCGCCCAGCCGGGCGAGCGCCTCTTGGAGCGTACTCGCGTCTAAAACCTTTCGTTCCTGATTCGCCCGGTCCAGGTCGAAGGCGAGCTGCGCCGCCCGCTCTTCCGATTCGGTGGTGAGCAATTCCAGGGCGACGGCCGGATCGGCGATCCGCCCCGCCGCGTTCAAGCGGGGCGCGAGACCGAAGGCGATGGCGGCGTAGTCGACTTCCCGGCCGGCGAAACCGGCGACGCGGATCAGGTGGCGCAGGCCCGGCTTCTCCGTGCCGCCGAGGCGGGCGAGGCCCTCCCGGACCAGCACTCTGTTTTCGCCGTTCAGAGGAGCCACGTCCGCTACGGTGCCGACGGCGACCAGATCCAGATCCGCCAGCAGGTCGTCCCGCTCTCCGGCGCCCCGAGAGGCGAGGGCGTCCGCCAGCTTCCAGGCGAGCCCCACGCCGACCAGGTTGGGATCGGGGTATTCGCATCCGGCCTGCTTCGGGTCGATCACCGCCAGCGCGTCCGGCAGCTTCTCCTTCGTCTCGTGGTGATCGGTGATGATGCAGTCCAATCCCAGGCCGCGGGCGTAGGCGATCGAGTCGTGACTGGTGACGCCGCTGTCCACGGTGATGAGCAGGCGGACCCCCGCGCCGGCAAGATCCTCCACGGCGGCGCGGGAGAGGCCGTACCCTTCGTTCAGCCTGTGGGGAAGGCGGCAGACCGGCGGGCGCGCGATCCGCCGGAACACCCGGTCCAACAGCGCGGCGGAGGTAACGCCGTCCACGTCGAAATCGCCGAAGATACCGATCGTCTCGTCTTCTTCGAACGCGCGGAGGATCCTCTCCACCGCCGCCTCCATCCCGGTGAGGAGGAAGGGATCGTGGAGGTGTTCCAAACTCGGGCGCAGGAAACGTTCGCCCCCCTCCGAATCACGGATGCCGCGCCGCCAAAGGAGCCGGGCGATCAGGGGGGGCACGCTCAGCGAGACCGCGAGATCGGCGATCTTCTCCGGCGGCGGTTCGGGGGGAAGGCTCCAGATCGGATTTTGCGTCATCGGGATCGTTGTACTCCGTCACCATTCGGGCGTGCGGCACGGGAGCGGGTCATAAGCCGGGTCCTGTTCGATCCGGCGAACCGGATCGCGACGATCATTCCTCTAGGCCGTGAATTACTCCACGGCTCGAGCGGCCAACCCGAGAATCAAGCGAAGCGGGCAGCTTCTCTTCTCCTATGCGGCCTTGCTCCGGATGGGGTTTACCGAGCCGCCCCCGTCACCGGGGGCGCTGGTGAGCTCTTACCTCACCCTTTCACCCTTGCCGAGACGGATCCCGGCGGTCTGCTTTCTGTGGCACTTTCCTTTAGGATCGCTCCCACTGGGTGTTGTCCAGCATCCTGCCCTTTGGAGCCCGGACTTTCCTCGTACCGGTGATGAACCGGCACGCGACCGTCCGACCCACTCCCGGCCGCACGCCCGAATGTCCTTTTACGCGTTCTTGTTTTCTAGTGTAACACGCTTTTTCCGGCGGGGCCCGCCGATCACCCCGTACCGCCGATTCCGTCTCGTGCGAGGCGATCCGCCTCTTTATTCTCCTCGCGCGGAACGTGTCGCACACGATGCCCCGGGATCCGATCGAGTCTCTCCCGCACCTGCGCGAGGAGCGGGGCGAGCTGGGGGCTCTTGACGCGGTAAAGACCGCTGATCTGTCGCACCACCAACTCGCTGTCCAAAAAGATGTCGGCCTTCCGCGCGCCGAGCCGTACCAGTCGGTCGAGTCCCTCGCGGAGGGCGGCGTACTCCGCCACGTTGTTCGTGGTCACCCCGAGGGGGGTGCTGTAGCTGTCCACGAGCCGCCCCTTCTCGTCGTAGATCACGCCTCCCGCGCCGGAAGGCCCCGGATTGCCGCTGGAGGCGCCGTCGGTGTAGAGACGGAAAGCGCCTTCCCGGGGTGCTTCGCTCTTCTTCCCACGCGCGGCCACGGCGCGGCCCGGCGCTCCCCCGCCCTTTCCCCCTCCGCATTCCTTCTCCAGAAAAGCGCGAAGCCGGCGGATCGCTTCCTCCGGATGAGATTTGCGGAGCCTCTCCCAGACCGAGTCGGTCAAAAGATCCCGCGCGAGACGGGACAGATCCCCCTTCCCCTCCTCTATTCCTTCCACACCAACATCCTCCCGCACCCCTCGCATTGAATCCACTGCTCCATCTTACGGATCTCGATGATCTGCTGGGGAGGGATGGCCCGGTAGCAGACCTCGCATGCGTCCCGCTCCACCCGGGCCAACCCGGGGGGGCCCTTGAGACGAACGATCCTCTCGTAGCGGGAGAGAATGGACGGCTCCACGCGCCCGGCCAGCCTTTCCCGCTCCTCTCCGGTCGTGATGAGAAGGGAGTCGATCTCTTTCTCCTCTCGCGCACTCTCTTCGATCGTCTCCGCGAGGGCGGACTCCAACGCATCGAGCTCGGCATCGAGCCGTTTCTTTTCCTTTTTCAGCTCCGGGATTTGCTCCATGAGTGGGAGGATCCTGTCGCCGATCGAGTCGTTCGCCGCCTGCAACGCTTCCTTCTCGGCCTGGGCGGCCTTCAGCTCGCGGTCGTTCTTGGCCGTCCCTTCCCGGTCCAGACATCGCTTGATCTTCTCGTCATTCGACCGGAGCTCCTTGTCCGCCGCGGCCTGATCGAGTTCCGCCTTGCGGATCTCCTTCTCCTTCGCGCCGCGCGCTTCCCTTGTACGGTTTCGAGCCCTTTCGGCGGCGGCGACCCTCTCCGGAAGTTCCTTCCTGTCTTTGCAGAGCTGGTCGAGCCGCAGGTCGAGCGACTGCAAACGGAGCAGTTTTTCCACCTCGTCCTTCATCTCTCTCCGTTTCCGCCTAGCCCCGAGGCCGGGGCGTATACGAAAAGCCCTCCATGCCGCATGGAGGGAAGAGCGGCCCCTCTCTCCGCCGCCGCGGTGGATGGGGCGTGGTGGGCGATACTGGATTTGAACCAGTGACCTCCCGCGTGTGAGGCGGGCGCTCTAAACCGCTGAGCTAATCGCCCATTCATGTTTCAAGAGTACCGGCGCTTCTCCCCGGTCTTTCGCCGATCCCTGGTGGGCCCACTAGGACTCGAACCTAGGACCTGCTGATTATGAGTCAGTTGCTCTAACCGACTGAGCTATGGGCCCGCTTTGACCTGGATTATCCACAAACTTCCTGCTGCGGGACCGGCTCGCGGCCTGCTCGGCACGCGATTCAATCCTTCGCGACGAAACATCGTGCACAATCCAGGTCAGGGCAGCTCCACGTATCCTTTCAGCTTCCGGCTTCTGCTCGGATGGCGAAGCTTCCGGAGCGCCTTCGCCTCGATCTGACGGACACGCTCCCGGGTGACGTTAAAGATGCTCCCCACCTCTTCCAATGTGCGCGGACAGCCGTCCCCGAGCCCGAACCGAAGGCGGATCACCTTCTCCTCCCGCTTCGTGAGCGTGCTGAGCACGTGGCCCATCTGCTCCTGCAACATCACGAAGGCCGCGGAGTTGGCCGGTGATACGACCTTGGTGTCTTCGATGAAGTCGCCGAGGTTCGAATCCTCGTCCTCACCGATCGGTCGGTCCAGGGAGATCGGCTCCTGGGCCGCCTTCAGCACCGACTTGATTTTGTCCACCGGGAGGTCGAGTTTCTGGGCGATTTCCTCCGGCGTCGGCTCCCGTCCGTATTCTTGGACGAGGCGACGGGAGGTGCGGATCACTTTGTTGATCGCTTCGATCATGTGGACCGGCACGCGGATCGTGCGCGCCTGGTCCGCGATCGCGCGGGTGATCGCCTGCCGGATCCACCAGGTGGCGTAAGTACTGAATTTATACCCTTTTCGGTAGTCGAATTTGTCGACGGCCCTCATTAGACCACTGTTGCCTTCTTGTATCAAGTCCAAAAACTCGAGCCCGCGGTTGGTGTAGCGCTTGGCGATGGAGATCACGAGCCGGACGTTCGCCTCGATCATTTCCCGCTTCGCTTCCGCGGTGATCCGCTCTCCTTCGTCGATCCGATGCAGCACGTCGCGCAACTTGTCCCGCGTCAGCCGATGCTCCACTTCCATGCGCCGGATACGACGCTGCGCGTTCCGGATCTCCTTGGACGCCTCGGCCAGATCCTCGGCGGAGGTCCCCACCTGCGCCTCGATCTGGCGGACGGTGCGCCGGGCCGAACCGGCGGCTTTGCGGGCGAGCGAGAGAAGCTCCGCGGGATCCACTTCGAAGGGACGGCAACGGCAGCGGATCTCCGCCTCCGTGGCGTCGAGCTGCAGTCCCAGATCACGGACACGGAGGACCATCTGCTCCACCTGGCGCGGATGAAGCGTGATCTTGTTCAGTTCCTCCTGCCGCTTCTTCAGGAGCGTCTGCCACTCCTTCTCCTTCTTCTTTTCGCGCGGGGGCTCGCCGCAACGCTTCCCTTCGATCGTTTCGATCTTCTCGGTCAGCTTGAGGATTTTCTGGATGGTCCGAACCGTTTTCAGCTGTTCCTTTCGATTCGAATAGTACGGACCCCAATTCCCTTGGTCGAACTGGATAAAATCCTCGAGACGCGCCTTCGGATCCTCCAGTTTTTTCACGATCTCCCGGAGTTCCGCATAGGTGGTGGAGGACTCGAACAGGGTCAGTTCCACCTGTTTCTGTCCCGATTCGATCCTCTTGGCGATCTTGACTTCCCCCTCGCGATCCAAAAGAGGAACGCGGCCCATCTCCCGGAGGTACATCCGTACCGGATCGTCGTAACGGACCGCCGAGGAAGGGGTCGCCGCTTCCTTCGTCTTCTGCTTCGCCGCGGTCTGGGTCGCCTTGCGGCGCAATCCCTCCTCCACCGTGTCCACCACGTCGATCTTCATCTTGCCGAAGGTGGCATAGAGGTCGTCCATCTCCTCCAAGGAAGCGTCTTCATCCAGGTAGTCGTTTACCTGGTCGTGGGTGATGTATCCCTGATGGAGGGCCAGATCCTTCAACTGCGCCAGCTTCCCTTCGGAAGTCTTCTTCTTCATCGCGTCGGCTCACTCCTTTCGGGTGCGTTCCTATCCGCGACCGCGTCGGTCCCGCGGAGGGCGACCGCGATTCGCCGTTTCTGCTCGGCGAGTCGGCGCCGCTCGGTCAGGAGCATCGCGCAGGCGTCATGATCATTTCTCGCTTCCGCGTCCCGTAATTCTTTTTCCAGCTCGCGGACCCGTTTATCGATCCTCTCCTGGCGGACGCAGGCGATGTAATCCTGCAATGTGGGTACCGGATCCTCCCCTTCGCCGGACTCGACGCGCATTCGGGAAAAATCCCGGTCCACGCCGGTGCGGGTCAGAAGCGAGGGAACCGGCGGCTCTCCCCTCTCGGCGAGGTCGTAGAGCGCCTTCAACAACTTTCGGGCGGGAAGGTCTTCCACCCCTTCCGGGTCCACGGCCCGCCGGATCACCGGGAGCAGATCCGGGTGTTCGAAGCCGAGATAGGCGATGCCCCTCTCCGCCTCCAGCACCCGTTTCTTGCGAACCGGCGAAAGGCGCACGGCCTCCGCCGAGGGATCGCGGCTCTCGGAGCGGCTGCGGCGAACCGCACGATAAAGAACGTCCTCGTTCAAACCGGATAGGCGCGCCGCTTCCTGGAGGAGAAGGCCGAGCCGGATCTCGTCCCTTACCGCCGCCAGCACCTGGACGATCGCGCGCACGCCTCCCTCCCTGTCACCGGCGTATGCTCGTTCGAGGAGGAAGGGGATCACAGGAGTCGCCCCGTTTATGCGCTCCCGAAGCGCCTCCACCCCCTCGCGGCGGAGGAAATCGTCCGGGTCGGAGCCGGCGGGAAGCTCGGCCACCGCCGGCTGCAGCCCCTCGGCGGAAAGTGTTTCCAGCGAACGGAGCGCCGCGCGCGCCCCCGCCTCGTCGCCGTCGAAAAGAAGCACCGCTCTGTCCGCGTAGTTGCGAAGCAAACGGGCTTGCTCGGGGGTGAAAGCGGTGCCGAGCGGGGCGACCGTGTTCTTCACGCCGCCGCGCCAGAGGGAGATCAGATCGGTGTACCCTTCCACGAGAACCGCCGTCCCCTCGCCCCGGATCTCGCCGCGCGTCGTCCAAAGTCCGAAGAGCCCCTCACCCTTCCGGAAAAGCTCCGTCTCCGGCGAATTGAGATACTTCGGCTCCCCATCGCCCAAGATGCGGCCGCCGAAGCCGATCACCCGCCCGCCCACGTTGCGGATCGGGAAGACGAGGCGGTTCCGGAAACGGTCATAGGGCGTTCCCCCCTCCTTGGGAACGGCGAGACCGGCGCGCACCAGGTCCTCATCGCTCCACCCCTTCCGGACCGCGCCGTCTCGAAGGCCGCGCCAGCCGTCCGGGGCGAAGCCGAAGCCGAAACGCTCCTCCGTCTCCTCGTCGAAACCGCGGCTCCGCGCGTACTCCCGCGCGCGCTTCCCCCGTTCCCCCTTGTAAAGGGAACGGAAGGCGCCGGCGGCGAAATCGAGAAGCGCGTAAAGCCTCTCTCTCTTCTCCCTCGCCCTCGGGTCCCCCCGTTCGGGGAGGCGGACACCGGCGCGTTGGGCCAGCGTCCGGAGCGCCTCCGGAAAGGCCACCCCCTCGATCTCCATGAGGAAGCGGAACACGTCCCCCCCTTTGCCGCAGCCGAAACAGTGAAAAGACTGCCGCTCCGGGTTCACCATGAAGGAGGGCGTCTTCTCCTTGTGAAAGGGGCATAGACCCTTGAAGCTCCTGCCCGCCTTGCGGAGGCGGACGTAGGCGCCGACCACGCCGACGATGTCGCTCGCCGCGCGAACCTCCTCCACAAGGTCCCTTCCCTCTCCGCTCTCCATCATGTGTGAATCTCCGCCGTCGAAAACCCGCCGTTCCCCCCCAACTCGTGGGAGAGAACACGCGGGTCCTCCGTCAGCATCCGCGTGATCTCCCGCCGGAGCGTTCCGGTTCCGATCCCGTGCACGATCCGGACCCGGGGCACGCCGGAGAGGAAGGCGTCGTCCAAGAACTTATCCGTCGCGTCCCGGGCCTCGTCCGCGGTCATTCCCCGCAGATCCAGCTCCAGACGGGGCTCCGGTCTGGGCGTCTCGAGGGAAGGGCGGATCGCCTGCTTCTTCCCCGTCGCCTCGGTCGGCTCGAGATCGGCGAGCGCCACCTCGAGGCGGATGCCGCCGGTCTCGACGAACACCTTCCCCTCCCGGTTCCCCATGCCGACGACCCGGCCCACCCGATCCATGGTTCGCACATGAACGTTTTGTCCCACGGCGATCGGTTTCGGCGCCGCTTCCGCGACGCCGGGTTCGCCCCGCGCGTCGTCGACGAGACGTTTGGTCTCCTCCAGAGCGTCGTGCGCCCCCCGCACCGCCTCCCGGTCCGCTCCGCCGCTCCTGAGATCCCGCACGATTCGCTCCACCCGCGCTCGGGTCTCGTCCAGAAGACGATCCGCCTCCTCCAGGACCCGCCGCCGAACGGAGCGCTCCTCTTCACCCAGTTTCTTCTCCCGCTCCTCTACTTCGCGGAGGGTCCTGTCCAATCGCTCCCGGTCCTCGGCGGCGCGGCGCTCCCGCGCGTCCAAATCCCTCCCCCGCGCGCGCAGATCCGTGATCAGGCTCTCCATCTCCGACTCGCCGCAGGCCATCCCTTCCCGGGCGCGCGCCACCACGCGTTCCGGGAGACCGAGCCGGGCGGCGATCTCGATGGCGTGGCTCGTTCCCGGCAGCCCCACCTCCAAACGGTAGGTGGGACGGAGTTTCTCCCGGTCGAAAGCCATGGAGGCGTTCTCCATCCCCTCCCGGTCGTGGACGAACACCTTGAGCGCGCCCAGATGCGTGGTGACCAGCGAAGTAGCCCCGCGTTCGTGCAGTTCCTCCAGGAGGGCTTGGGCGAGCGCGGCCCCCTCGGTGGGGTCGGTGCCGGAGCCCAGTTCATCGAGCAGGACGAGCGTGTTCTCCCCCGCGCCGTTCACGATCAGGACCATCTGCCGCAAATGCGCGGCGAAGCTGGAGAGGCTGTTCTCGATCGATTGCTCGTCGCCGATGTCGCCGAACACGCGGTCGAAGTAACGGATCCGGGTCCCCTCGCCGGAGGGGAGCGCGAGTCCCGCTTGGGCCATCACCGTGAAGAGGCCGAGCGTTTTCAGCGCCACCGTTTTCCCGCCCGTGTTCGGACCGGTGAGAACGAGGGTGCGGCACTCCTCGGGATACTCCAGATCGAGAGGGACCAGTTCCTCTCTCCGCCCGTCCGCATCGAGGGAAAGCTCGAGGAGTGGATGCCTCCCCTGGATGATCCGTATCCGCCCCCCCTTCCCGATGTCGGGGATGCGCGATTCCGTCGCGCGCGCCAGCAGCCCCTTCCCCTGCAGCAGGTCGACCTGCGCCAGGATCGTCGCGTTGGACGAGAAGAGGGACGCGTTCTCCCGCACCCGATCGGTCAGGTCCTTCCGGATCCTTCGGATCTCCCGCTCCTCCTCCCGCCGGAGTCGCGCGAGGAGGTTGTTCCTCTCCACCGTCTCCATCGGTTCGATGAACACGGTCTGTCCCGTGCCGGAATGGTCGTGGACGATTCCTTCTATCTTCCGCTTCGCCCCTTCTTTTACGGGTAAGACGTACCGGCCGTTTCGGAGGGTGATCAGATCCTCCTGCAGGATGTGGTCCGCCGATTTCGCCTTGAGGCGCCTCTCCAGAATGCGCAGCACCTCCCGGCGGATCTGCTCCGTCTCCTCGCGGATCGCCGCCAGTTCCGGGCTGGCGTGATCGGTCACGACCCCTTCCTCGTCCACCGCCCGCGCGATCCGCATTTGCACGTCGGTGAGAGGATCCAACCCTCCGGTGAGCGCGGCGAGCTTGGGGCACGCACCGCTCCTCTTGCGGAAGAAACGCTCCACGTCATCGGCCACGCGAGCGGCGCGGAGCAGCAGGAGCAATTCCTTCGGCTCCAGCGCGGACCCCTCCACGGCGGATCTCTGCAGGAGCGGCTCCACCACGCCGGTTTCTTCGATCGGAACGTGTCCCTCCCGTTCGAGCAGGCCGATCATCTCATCCAGCTTGGCGTGCGCTTCCCGCACCTGATCGAGGGACGCGAGGGGGGCGAGGCGAGAGGCGAGCCGCCGGCCCGGTTCGGAGACGCATCTCCCCCCAACCAGATCGACGATCCGGACGAATTCGAGGACTTCCAACGTGTGCGGATACATAGGGTAAAGACTCGCCCCCGGGGTTGCACGACGGACCCGCGTTCAAACGCTCGACTGTCTACCGTGGATCGCTTATGCCGGACGGAGATTCGTTAGGCGCCGACCGTATAGGGGGATCGCCTCATATTTTCGGGGCATACGCGCCATCCCCACGGTGGGAAGGCGGGCGGAAAAGCCTGCATTCTCCCAATTTAGAGATGTTCGTATATCTTAGGAGAATGTAGGTCGGATTGTCAATAATGTCAACCGTTTTGGGCGTTTTTTCCCCTCTTTCCCTCGGATGCTCCTTCTTTCGGGCCGGCCAGAAGGCGGGCGAGGGCCGTTGTCGCGGCGGTTACGGCGCGCAGATTGCGCTTTCCGAGGGAAACGGAGAGCGCCCCCGCGCCGATCAGCGCCTCCTCCTCCCCCCGCTCGAGCCCTCCCTCCGGTCCGACGATCAGAAGCGCCTCACCGGGACCGGCCCGGGGAACGAGGGGATCCTCCGCCCCGAGTGAGCAGAGGAGGGCCGCGCCTCGTCGGCGAACCTCCTCGACAAGGGCCGCCATCGAGGCGATCGGCTCGATCCTGGGGGCGACCGCCCCACCGGCGACTTTCATCCCCTCCCGAGCGATACGGGCCAGCCTCTCCCGGTTCCTCTCCTCCTTCGACCCGTCCCAGCGGGGGACGGAGCGGGCGGAGAGGAAGGGGAGCAGAGCGGTCGCTCCCATCTCGGCGGCGCGTTCCACCACCTCATCCGTCCCCTTCGCCTTCAGGAGGCCGAAGGCGAGCGTGACCCGGAGCGCCGGTTCAACGGGGGAGTCGAAGCGATCGATCACCTCCGCTTCCCATCCCCCTTTCCCGCCTCGGACGAGCCGGACCGTCGCCCCTCTCCCCTCGCCGTCCACCACGCGCACCTCGGCATCGTCGCCGAGGCGCAGGGAACGAACCAGGTGGCGCTCCTCCTCCGGATCGAAAGAGAAACGCGCCCTCCGGAGTTTCTCCGGGGACGCGTAAAAAAACCGGCTTAGATTCCGCCGTCCCATCGCCGCCCCTACTCCGCCGGCGGGCGGAAAAGCTCGTTCTGCCGCATCTCGTCCAGAGCCTTCTTTTCTTCCTTTTTCAGTTTCTTGGGAACCCAGATGTGCACGCGAACGAGCTGGTCCCCCTTGCCGTGCCCCCGCAGATGGGGAAAACCCTTGCCGCGAAGACGGAAGATCTTCCCCGAGGGCGTCCCGGCCGGAACGTTCATCTTGACCGAACCCTCGAGGGTGGGGACCTCGATCGATCCGCCGAGCACCGCTTCCGCGAAAGAGATTTGCGCCTCGGCGAGAAGATCGTCCCCGTGCCGCTCGAAACGGGGGTGCGGCTTTTCCTCGATCACGACGAGCACGTCGCCGCGCGGTCCTCCCCGCGGTCCCACGTTCCCCTTGCCGCGGAGGGGGATGTAGTTCCCGGCGGTGACGCCGGCGGGGATGCGGACGGTGAAGGTCTGCTGCTTCTCCAGGCGCCCGTCACCGCGGCAGGTCGGGCAGGGCTGGTCGATCCGCGTCCCCTCGCCGTGGCAGTCCGGGCAGTCGGCGATGTTGACGAATTGCCCGAGAAGAGAACGCTGCACCTGACGGATCTGGCCGGCGCCGCGACAGGTGGGGCAGGTCCGCGGGGAACTGCCCGGCGCGGCGCCGCTCCCGCCGCAGTCGCCGCATACGTCCCGCACCCCCAGCTTGATCTTCTTCTCCACGCCCGCCGCCATCTCCTCGAGGGAGAGTCGGAGGTTGACCCGCAGATCTCCGCCGCGGACCGGTCCATGACGCCCCCGGCCCGCCCCGCCACCGCCGAAAAAATCGCCGAAACCGCCGAAATCGCGCATGAAGGCGCGGAGCGCGTCGGAAAGATCGAAGCCCTCGAAACCTCCGCCGCCTCCGAAGCCGCCTCCGAATCCTCCCCCCGGCCCCGCGTGACCGAACTGATCGTACTTCGTTCTCTTGTCGTCATCCCGGAGGATCTCGTACGCCTCGGTCGCTTCCTTGAACTTCTCCTCCGCCCCCTTGTCTCCCGGATTCCGGTCGGGATGGTACTGAAGCGCCAGTTTCCGATAGGCCTTTTTAATCTCGTCCTTCGAAGCGTCCTTTCCGACGCCGAGGACCTCGTAGTAATCCCTTTTGGCCATGTTCCTCATTCCCGAACCGGTCCGTTCTCTCGGGCGGCCGCCGCGCGGGGCGCGCGCCCCGGAGGCTCCGTCGGCCGCGGCGTTTCACGCCCTTCCACCCGGGCTACCCCTTCTTTTGCTCGTCGTCGTCGACCACCTCGTAGTCGGCGTCCACCGCTCCCTCCTCGGAGTCGCCCTTTTCCGCCGCGTCGGGCTTTTCCGGGCCGCCCGCCCCGGCGGGTCCCTGCCCGCCCGCGGTTTGGGAGTAAATCTTCTCGGCGAAGGAATGAGAGGCGTCCTGAAGCGCCTGCATTTTCTTCTTCATCGACTCCGTGTCGTTCGTCTCCATCGCCTTCTTCAGCTCCTCCACCGCCTCCTCCACGCTCCGGCGATCCGCCGCATCCAACTTGTCGCCGTGTTCCTTGAGGGTCTTCTCGGAGGTGTAGACGAGCTGATCCGCCTGGTTCCGCGTCTCCACCTGCTCCCTCTTCTTCTTGTCCTCCGCGGCGTGCGACTCCGCCTCGCCGACCATCCTCTTCACCTCGTTCTCCTCGAGTCCGCTGGAGGCTTGGATCTGGATCTTCTGCTCCTTGCCGGTCCCCAGGTCCTTGGCGGAGACGTGGACGATTCCGTTGGCGTCGATGTCGAAGGTCACCTCGATCTGCGGGATACCCCGCGGCGCCGGCGGGATGCCGACGAGGTCGAAGCGCCCGAGGGTTCTGTTGTCCCCCGCCATGTCGCGCTCCCCCTGGAGCACGTGGATGCTCACAGCCGGCTGGCTGTCCGAAGCGGTGGAAAAGATCTGACTCTTTTTGGTCGGGATGGTGGTGTTCCTCTCGATCAACCGCGTCATCACGCCGCCCAGGGTTTCGATGCCGAGGCTGAGGGGCGTCACGTCCAGAAGAAGCACGTCCTTGAGGTCGCCGGTCAGCACGCCTCCCTGGATGGCGGCGCCCAGAGCGACCACTTCATCCGGGTTCACGCTCCGGTTCGGCTCCTTGCCGAAGAATTTCTTCACCGCTTCCTGGACCGCCGGTATACGGGTCGAGCCGCCGACGAGAATCACCTCGTCCACCTCGCGGGCGGTGACGCCGGCGTCCTCGAGAGCCTTGCGGCAGGGCTCGATGGTCCGCTCCACCAGCTCGGCGGTGATCTGATCGAACTTGGCCCGGGTCAGGGCGACGTCCAGGTGCTTCGGTCCGGAAGCGTCGGCGGTGATGAAGGGAAGATTGACCGTGGTCTGCATGGTGGAAGAGAGCTCGCACTTCGCCTTTTCCGCCGCTTCCTTGAGCCGCTGGAGGGCCATTTTATCCGTGCGAATATCGATACCCGAACTTTTCTTGAACTCGTCCGCCAGATAATCGATCACTCGTTGATCGAAATCATCGCCTCCGAGGTGGGTGTCGCCGTTGGTCGACTTCACCTCGAAAACGCCCTCGCCCAGCTCGAGGATGGAGATGTCGAATGTGCCGCCGCCGAGATCGAAGACGGCGATCTTCTCCTCTTTCTTTTTGTCCAAACCGTATGCGAGAGAGGCCGCGGTCGGTTCGTTGATGATACGACGCACGTTCAGGCCCGCGATTCGGCCCGCGTCCTTGGTCGCCTGGCGTTGGGAGTCGTTGAAATAGGCGGGAACGGTGATCACCGCGTCCTTCACCTCTTCGCCCAAGTAGTCTTCCGCCGCCTTGCGGAGGTGTTGGAGAATCATCGCGGAGATCTCCGGCGGCGAGATCGTCTTGCCGGTGTTGCCGACCCGCACCCAGACATCGCCGTTTTCGTTCTCCTCGACCGGATAGGGGACGAGGCGGATCTCCTCGGAAACCTCCGCCTTGCGCCGGCCCATGAAACGCTTGATGGAGAAAATGGTGTTTTCCGGGTTCGTGATCGCCTGGCGCTTGGCCACCTGCCCCACAAGGCGCTCCCCGTCCTTGGTGAACGCGACGATGGACGGAGTGGTTCTTCCCCCCTCCGCGTTGGGGATGACCACCGCCTCGCCGCTCTCGTCCACCACGGCGACGCAGGAGTTGGTGGTCCCCAGATCGATGCCGATCACTCTAGCCATTGTCCGGCTCCTCCTCGTTCTCTTTATGCTTAGGTTCGTCGAACGTCTTCTTCGGCGCCTCTTCCGATCCATCCCCGGCGGGCGGCGCGGACACCGCCACCTGGGAAGGTCTGATCACGTGATCGCCGATCCGGTACCCTCTGCGGATTTCGGCGACCACGCGGCCCTCCTCCCCGCTCGGGTCCGGAACGGCCTGAAACGCTTCGTGCAGCTCCGGGTCGAACGGCCGGTCCAGGGAAGCGATGGGGAGAACCCCCTGTTCGCCGAGCGCCCCCAGAAACTTCCTGTGGATCATCTCGATGCCGCTCCGGAAATCCTCCGGCCCGGCGCCCTTCCCTTTCGCGAGAGCCCTCTCCAAGTCGTCGAGCACGTCGAGAAGGGGAAGAATCACCGCCGCCCGGATGAGACCCCTCTCCTTCTCGCGCTCTCGTGCGGTCCGCTTGCGGAAGTTGTCCAGGTCCGCCACGGCACGGAGCCAGCGGTCGTTCAGTTCCTCCACCCGGAGGCGGAGAGTGTCTTCCTCCGTCGGCTCGGCGGAGCCGCGCGGCTGCTCGCCGAACACCGGCGCGCCCGCCTCCGTCTCCTCGCCGGATTCCCGAAGCCCGTCTTCCCGTTTTTCCTCGCTCTCGTCCTTTTTTCTCGCCATGTTCCTTCGTTCCGTGCCGGTGTCCGGCGCTTTATCCTTCCACGAATGGGACGATTCTCTGTTCCACGATCCTCCGCGCGAAATCGACGATCGCCGCGCCCCGGCCGTACCGCATCCGGGTGGGGCCGATCATCCCCATGATCCCGGTGAAACGGCCGAAGCGATACTCGGCGGCGAGAATGCTGAAGGGGGTCAGCTCCTCTTCGTCATTCTCGGCGCCGATTCGAAGCGCGACGCCCCCATCCGCGAGGGCGTCCTTTTCGGGGTCCGGAAGGCCGCTCCCTCCTTCGATTCTCTCGCTGAGACGGACCAGCTCGTCGCTGCTGCGAAACTCCGGCTCCAGGAGAAGCGACTCCACGCCCGAAAGGGTGATCCTCGCCATCCGCCCCGTTTCCAGAAGCTCCTCCGCCGCCTTGCGGAAGAGGCGCATCACTCGGAGCGCCGGCAGGTTCTCCTCCCAATCGGGGCCGAAGAGAAAGTCCCGGATCTCCTCCACCGCCCTCCCTCGGAAGCGGCGGTTCAGCTCTTCCACGCCGGAGGCGAGGCTCTTCTCGTCGATCCCCTCCTCGGCGGGGCAGAGCGCCGATCGCGCGAAACCGGAATCGAGCACCAGCACCATCGCCACCCTGCCGTCGCGCACCAGATCCGCGTGCAGGCTGAGATAGATCCCCCGGTCGATCCGTGGAGGAGACGCGAAACCGGCCAGCCCGGACACGTTCGCGAGAAGAGCGCTCATCGACCCGGGCAGCTGATCGGGACGGTTCACCAGGCGCTCCACGCCGAAGAGGAGTTCCTCCTGCTCCCGCCTGCCGATGGAGACCGGCCCCATCAGCTCATCCACATAGACCCTGTACCCCCGATCGGTCGGTACGCGGCCGGCGGAGGTGTGGGGTTGACGGAGGAGTCCCCTTTCCTCCATCCGGCTCATCACTCCCCGGATGGTGGCGGAACTGAGGCCGAGACGTGTCTCCTCTACGACCCGCTCCGAAGCGACCGGTTGCGCGGTTCCCACATAGAGATCCACGATGGAGCGCAGAACCGCCCTCTCCCGATCATCCAGCGTAGAACCGCGTGTCATGGTCTCGCCTTAAATATGCCAAAAAGGCATAGATGGTGAATCGCCCATAAGCTAATAGTGTGCAATCGGTTTGTCAAGGGAAGGGCGCTTTGTTTCCTAAACGCCTTCTCCTAATAATTCTCGGGCCACCCCTTCCGCAGTCAGTAGGCCGGCATCTGTGGGAACAAGGCGGGATCCTGCCCGGCGAAGCAAACCGGCACGGAAAAGAGGCAGCGCGCGGCGCTCCAGATCGCGCGTTCGCATTGCTCCGAAACGCCTCTCGAGCGCGCCGACGTGAATGCCCCCGATCCTCCGGACACCGTGGAAGACCCTCTCCCGTAAACGGTCCTCTTCTTTTCTCGGATCCCGGAGGACGACCGGATCTCCCCCCTCGCCCACGATCCGGGCGTAGCGGTCCGGGTCCGGTTCGTTCCTCGTAATCTCCCGAGCGCCCGCCGAGACCGCCCCCGCGCCGAGTCCGACCCGCGACCCGCCGGCGGCGATCAATCCGAGACCGACGGATCGGCATCCGGGTTTGGCGAAGAGGGCGACTTCATACCGAAGGAGTCCCGCCCCTTCGAGGATGCGGAGCGATTTCTCGTAGTCGGCGATCCAACGCTCCTCGGGAAAGGATTCGTCCGGCGTCTCCACCAGAGATACATGGTCCGGCCCGGCCGCCGCCGCAACCGCGGGTCCGATCGAACCGGCCGCCCCTCCGGCTGGATCCATGTCGAGCGCCACGCGGCGAAAACCGGCGGCGCGGGCGGCGCGGACCGCCTCCCGTAAACCGGCGGCGTCGCCTACCGGCCGATAGCCGACGGCGCGTGTCTTCCCGGTCAAACAGATCCGATCGAAGCCGGATTCGTGAAGAGGGACGAGCCGTTCGGGCACCGCTTCGCCGACGAACCATTCGATGGAGCGCTCCACGCGCGGGGCGGGAGGAAAAAACCGCGCGAGTTCCCGAAAGAGGGAGGAGAGGGAGCGGTCGCCCAGGCGCCACGGTTCGCCGCCGGCCATCCACGCGACGAAGGCACCCCCCTCTCCCCCATCGGCGGCGCGCCTTTCCGCCTCACGAAGAACCGCTTCGGCGTATAGGTCGGCGGAGGAGGATCGGAGAGAAAGGGCGAGGCTCGGCGGAAAGGAGAGATAGAGACCACGCGCCTCGCGCGGCCTTTCGACGGCGCTCATCGACCGGGCCTCCCGATCCGCGCTGGTCCGGCCTCAGCGATCTTCCTCGTCCACGCGGAGAACGGCGAGGAAGGCGTCTTGGGGGATCTGTACGGAGCCGACCCGCTTCATCCGCTTCTTCCCCTCCTTCTGTTTCTGGAGGAGCTTTCGCTTCCGCGTGATGTCGCCGCCGTAACAACGGGCGGTTACGTCCTTGCGGAACGCGGGGACCGTCTCCCGGGCGATCACCTTGTTGCCGAGCGTCGCCTGAAGAGGCACGGCAAAGAGCTGGCGGGGGATCAGTTTGCGGAGCCTCCCGACCAGGCGTCGCCCCCAGGCGTACGCTTTGTCGCGGTGGACGATCACCGAGAGGGCGTCCACCGGCTCCTCGTTCACCAGGATGTCGAGCCGCACCATGTCGGAGGCGACGAACCCGGCGTGCTCGTAATCGTAGGAAGCGTATCCCCGAGAGACCGACTGCAGCCGGTCGTAGAAGTCGAGCACGACCTCGGCGAGCGGGAGCCGCACGCGCAGGAGAACACGGGTCGACTCCAGGTACTCCATCCCCCGGTGCTCCCCCCTCTTCTCCGTCACCAGCTTCAGCACGTTCCCCAGGTACTCGGAAGGAAGAATCAACTGGGCGTCCACCACCGGTTCCTCCACACGGATCAACTCGTTCCGCGGAGGCAGGTGGAGCGGGTTCTCCACGCGGGTCATCGTTCCATCGAGCTTATAGGCGCGAAAGACCACGTTGGGGACCGTGCCGATCAGCTCGAGATCGTATTCACGCTCCAGGCGGGCCTGTACGATTTCCATATGAAGCAACCCGAGAAACCCGCAGCGAAAACCGAATCCGAGCGCGCCCGACGACTCCGGCTCGAAAACGAAGGAAGCGTCGTTCAGTTTCAGCTTCTCCAGCGCGTCCCGCAGGGAGTCGTAATCCCCCGGATCGATCGGATAGAGCCCGCTGAAAACCATCGGCTTGGGTTCGCGGAAACCGGGGAGCGCCCGTGTCGCGGGCCGGTCCGCCAAAGTGATCGTGTCTCCCACCCGCGCGTCCTGCACCTGCTTGATGCCCGCGAGAAGATACCCCACCTCGCCGGCGCTCAGCGAATCCCGGGGGACGCGGCGGAGACGGAAGGATCCCACCTCGTCCACCACGTACTCCTGTCCGTTGGACATCAGCTCGATCCGATCGCCGGCCCGAACCACGCCGTTCACGATTCTCACGTACACGCTCACGCCGCGATACCGGTCGAAGGCGGAGTCGAAGATCAACGCCTGAAGAGGTTCCTCCTCGCTTCCGCCGGGGGGCGGAATCTTCTCCGCCATCTTTTCGATCAGCTGATCCACCCCCTCGCCGGTGCGGGCGCTGATCCCGAGGATCTCTTCCTCCGGCTCGCCGGTCAGTTCGGAAAGCGCGCGCCTCACCTCCTCCACCCGGGCTCCCGGAAGGTCGATTTTGTTGATCGCCGGGAGAACGACGAGCCCGCCTTCGAGGGCGAGATAGAAATTGGCGATTGTCTGCGCCTCGATCCCCTGCGCGGCGTCCACCAAGAGGACCGCTCCCTCGCATGCGGCGAGGGAGCGCGAGACCTCGTAGGAGAAGTCCACATGCCCCGGCGTGTCGATCAAATGAAAATGGAGGAGCCGCCCGGATCGGTCCGTGTAATCGATCCGTATGGCGTGGGCCTTGATGGTGATCCCCCGCTCCCTCTCCAGGTCCATGTCGTCCAGCACCTGGTTCCGCATCTCCCGGCCCGTGACGGCGCCGGTATGCTCCAGAATGCGGTCCGCCAGCGTCGATTTTCCGTGATCGATGTGGGCCACGATGCAGAAGTTCCGCACGTGGTCCCGCACGCGCTCGTCCATATTCGACTCCGCGTTCCCGAGTCGGTTTCCCGTTTTACCCGGTTCGGTCGGTTAGTGAATGGGCCGGAAGAAACGGCTGAAACGGGGGAGGATCCTCTCCCGGTCCCAGGAGAAGTAAAGCACCATGGCGAGGCCCTTGACGCGCCCCTTCTCCAGGAAACCCCAGTACCGGCTGTCCTGGCTGTTGTTTCGGTTGTCGCCGAGCATGAAGATATGGCCCGGCGGAACGACCTTCGGCCCCCAATCGCTCCGTGGGGGAAAGCCGGCCGGTTTCAGGGCCACGAAGGGCTCCTCCCTCGGCTCGCCGTTCACGAAGAGCGTGTTCTCCCTCAGCTCCACCGTGTCCCCCTCCACCGCCACGCAGCGCTTGATGAAGTCCTTTTCCTCGTGGGGGGCGCGGAAGACGATGATGTCGCCCGCGCGGGGGTCGCGGATTTTGGGAAGACGGACGTCCGTGCCGGGGATCCTCGCGCCGTAAACGAATTTATTGGCGACGAGGAAATCGCCGACGAGGAGCGTATCCTCCATCGAACCCGAGGGGATGGTGAACGCTTGAACCACGAAAGTGCGGAGGAAGAAGAAGAGCACGCCGGCGATGAAGATCGCCTCGCCGTACTCCCGGATCAGATTTCTCTTCCGCGGCCGTTCCACGGTCCGACTCTTTCGAGCCAAGGGAGTTCCCCCCTCGTTCCTTTCAGTAAACCGCTCGGAGCGCGATCCGCGCTCCCCCTCCCGGCGCCGGGCCGACGGTCCATGTCACCCGGTCCACCTCATCCACCGCCTCGTCGAAACCGACGAGATGGGCGTCCACATAGGCGTCCAACACGGAGTAGAGCGCGGCGATGGTGCTCCACCATACCAGATCCCGGCGGGTTTGGCGCAGATCCTCGTAACGCTCCTCCAGATAGGCGTCGCTCCAGGGGGAATCGGCGCGGGATCGCTGATCGTCGTACCAACGCGCGCGCCGCTCCGTGATCGCGACCCGGCCGAGGAGATAGGTCTGCCCCGCGAAGAGGGCGACCGCCTTCCAGCGGTTGCCGGCATGGAGCTGCCCCCAGCCCGGGAAGGCGAGGGAGCGAAGCGCGTTCAGAAAGGGCGCCGCTCCGGGCAGATCCTCCGCCGGTTGCTCCTCGGCCCGGGGCGCGCCCGTCACCGAGAGAAGAAGCAAAAGGAGCGCCGCGACCGCCGGGCCGCGGCGCCGCCGTCTTGGCGGGAATGTGTGGGAATCGAACCCACCCCGGACGGGATTAGCGCCCGGCTTAAGGATTTGAAGTCCTCGGGGCCCACCAGAACCCATCCATTCCCACTCCGTCGATCCGCTAGCCCTCATCCGCCGCCAGGCCGATCGCGTCGATCATGACGAGCGCCCCCTTCGGGAGCGCGCGCACCTCGACGCAGGAACGCGCCGGCGCGGGGTCGGGGAAAAACCGGGCGTAGATCTCGTTCACCTCATGGAAGGCGTTCAGATCGGTCAGATATACGGTGGTCTTCACCACCCGGTCCATCGAGGATCCGGCCGCGTCCAAAACCGCCCGCAGGTTCCGCAGAACCCGCTCCGCCTGTTCCCCCGCCGTTCCGCCCGCGAGGCCGCCGCCGCCGGGATCGAGGGCGATTTGTCCGGCGGTGTGCACGAAGGGACCGGTCCGTATCGCTTGGCTGTACGGTCCCACCGCGGCGGGCGCTTCGCCGGTCCGGATCTCCCTGCGTTCCATGGCTCCCCCTATTCGACGGTGACGCTCTTGGCGAGGTTGCGCGGTTGATCCACGTCGCAACCGCGCTGAACGGCGATATAATACGCGAAAAGCTGCAGAGGAATCACCGAGAGAATGGGCGTCAGCGGTTCGAGGGTGTGGGGGAGATAAATAACGTGCTCCGCCCATTTGTGTACCAGGCCGTCCCCCTCGGTCGCGATGGCGATGATCCGGCCGTGCCGCGACTTCACCTCCTGGATGTTGCCGAGCACTTTATCGTATGCGCTGTCCTTGAGGGCGATGAAAACCACCGGCATATGCTTGTCGATCAGTGCGATGGGGCCGTGCTTCATCTCCGCGGCGGGATACCCCTCGGCGTGGACGTAGCTGATCTCCTTCAGTTTGAGCGCGCCTTCCAGTGCGACCGGGTAGTTGTACCCCCGGCCGAGGTATAGCGCGTTGTTGCTCTCCGCGTAGACCATGGCGATCCGCTTGATCTCGTCGGCCCGGTCGAGGATGGTTTGCACCTGGTTCGGGATCGCCAGGAGCGCCTTGATCATCCGCAGGCCGTCCTCGCGTGTGAGCCTCCCTCGGATCCGCCCGAGCATCAGGCTGAGAATGGCGAGCACGGTGACCTGCGAGGTGAAGGCTTTCGTGGACGCGACGCCGATCTCAGGCCCGGCGTGTGTGTAAACGCCTCCGTCCGACTCACGGGCGATGCTGGAACCCACCACGTTGCAGATGCCGAGCGCCCGGGCGCCGCACCGCTGAGCCTCCCGCATCGCCGCCAGCGTGTCCAGCGTCTCGCCGGACTGGCTGATCACCGCCACCAGCGTCTCTTCGTCCACGATGGGCCGGCGGTAGCGGAACTCGGAGGCGTACTCCACCTCCACCGGGATCCGGGCGAGATCCTCGATCATGTACTCGCCGATCAGCGCGGCGTGCCAGGAGGTGCCGCAGGCGGTGATCACGATCCGGTTCAGCTCCTGTAGCGTTTCAATGGGGATGTTCAGTCCGCCGAGCCGCGCCTTCCCCGAGTCGAGCACCACCCGGCCGGACATGGCGTCCCGGATCGTACGGGGCTGCTCGAATATCTCTTTTTGCATGAAGTGATCGTATCCGCCCTTTTCGATCTGCTCCAGATCCCAGGAAATCTCCTCCGGCTCCCTCTCCACGCGGGTGTTGTCCAGGTCCTTCACCTCCACTCCGTCCCGCGTAATCACCACCATCTCCCGGTCGTCCAGATAGATCATCTTCCGGGTGTGTTCCAGGATGGCGGCCGCGTCGGAAGCGACGAAGTTTTCCCCGTCGCCGATACCGGCCACCAGGGGCGATCCGTTGCGGGCGCCGACGATCCGGTCCGGGTCGCGGCTCGACATCACCACGATCCCGTAAGCCCCCTCCATTTCCACAAGCGCCTTCTGCACCGCCTCCTCAAGGGAATCGACGTAGAAACGCGCGATCAGGTGGGCGATCACTTCCGTGTCCGTGTCGGTGTGAAAGACCGACCCTTCCTCGATGAGCCAACGCTTCAGGGAGTAGAAGTTTTCCAAAATACCATTGTGGACGATGGCGATGGTGCCGGTCGGATCGGTGTGGGGGTGGGCGTTGATCTTCGACGGAACGCCGTGGGTCGCCCAGCGGGTGTGGGCGATGCCGAGCGTCCCCCGAAGCGGGGTCTTTTCGATCTGTTCGGCGAGGCGCCGTATCTTGCCGGCGTCCTTGACGACGCGGATGACGTCCTCCTGGAGAATCGCGACGCCCGCCGAATCGTAGCCCCGGTATTCCAGGCGACGGAGACCGTCCACCAGGATGCGGGACGCGTCCCGGTTGCCGATGTATCCGATGATTCCGCACATGGTCGATCCTCCCCGGCGCCCCCTGTCAGTCGGAGAGCCCGTCACCGAGCGAAGCCGCCGCCGCTTTCTGCAAACGGAGTGCGTCCGCCCGGTCGGGCGCTTCGGCCATCACGCGAACCACCGGTTCCGTGTTCGAGGCCCGAACATGAACCCAGCGGTCCGGCCACGCGACGTGGACGCCGTCCCGGAGGTCTTCCCGTCCCGGACCGAACCGGGATCGAAGATCACCGAGAAGTCGCTCCACATTCAAACGATCGGCGACGATGACTCCCTTCACGATAGCATAACGGGGGAGACGGCGCGCGAGTCCCGCGGAACCTTCTCCCCGCGCCGTCATCGCTTGCAAGGTCAGGGCGATCCCCACCGCCGCGTCCCGCATGGGGTGGAGCGCCGGGAGCATCACGCCTCCGTTTCCCTCGCCCCCGACGACGGCGCCGGACGCGATCATCTCCGCCGCTACGTGCGCCTCGCCGACGGGCGTGCGGAGGCATGGAACGCCGTGGCGCTCCGCCAGTTCCTCCGCCATCCGGCTGGTGGAAAGATTCAGCACCACCGGCCCCCTCTCCCTCTCCAGGATATAGTCGACGGCGATCGCCACCGTCGACTCCTCGCCGAGGGGTTCCCCCTCATCGGAAACGAGCGCGAGGCGGTCGCCGTCCGGATCCAGCGCGAAACCGACGGCCGCCCCCTCCTCCCGCACCACCCGACAGAGTGCACCCAGGTTCTCCGGTCGCGGTTCCGGCGGTCGGGGAAAGCCCCCCTCCATGCCGCAGTGAATCGCCGTGACCACGCACCCGAGCTTTTCGAGAAGCATCCGAGCGAGTCTCGAACCGGAGCCCCCGGCGCCGTCGAGGACGACGCGGTGCGTCGAGGCGCGTATCGACTCGGCATCGATCCAGGGGAGCTTCAGTATCTTCTCCAGATGCTCCGCCTCCACGTCCGGTCCCGGTTCGATCCGCCCGACTCGATCCCAGGGTACCCAAGGAGAGACGCCCTCACGGAAAAGGCGGATCATCCCCTCCCCTTCCTCGGGCCCGAGAAAGAACCCCCGTTCATTCACGAACTTGAGGGCGTTCCATTCGATCGGGTTGTGGCTCGCCGTTACAAGAATCCCGCCCCCCGCTTCCGGGCGGCGTGCGACGGCGAGGAGAATCGAGGGGGTGGGGCAGACGCCGCAGTCGAGGACCGGGCAACCCGCGGCGGTCAGACCGGCGAAGAGGGCGTTCCTTACCATGGGCCCGGTCGGCCGGGTGTCCCCGCCGACCAGCACGGGACGCCCCGCGCGCTCCGCGGCATAGGTGGCGGCCAGGCGCACCACCACCTCGGGTGTAAGCGTCTCTCCGATTACGCCGCGCGCGCCGGAGATCCCTAATTTCAGTTTCAGCATTGGTTTACCCCGTGGACTTCCGAGAGGAGACGAGCACCCCTTCTCTCTCGGCGAGGATCCCCGGGTCGGGGAAGAGAGCTGGTGATCGGATTTGAACCGATGACCGACGCATTACGAATGCGTTGCTCTACCAGCTGAGCTACACCAGCCCGACTCGAAACGACCCCGGAGGCGTCCCGGGGTCTGAGAACGACACGGGAGAAGAAGCGGTGTCGCGGGACGGAATTGAACCATCGACACAGGGATTTTCAGTCCCCTGCTCTACCAGCTGAGCTACCGCGACAAAACACCGCTAGGTTCGATGCAGCAATGTATCAGCGCCTCTTTGCTCTGTCAAGCCAAAAGGTTCTGATGGAAGAGGATAGCTCCTTGACTTCGCGGAACGGTTGTGCTATGATTCTTTCCGTAGCTGCCTGAGCGATCACATTGAGAACAGGGACGTTACGAACCCGACAGGAGTCGTGTCATGGCGAGCCGCCCTCGACACCGCGCTTTTTTCGACTCCATCATCGCCCGATTCGGCACTTCCAACATCCGCTCCAAAGTGGCCAAGATCTACGGACCCCCGGACGACACCCTAAGCCTAGGCGACCTGGAAACATGGTATTACTTCGGCGCTCACAAGGGTTTCGTGTTCCGGAACGGCGAGTTGGACCGGATCGTCCCCCTTCGAAACACACGGCGCTGAGCACGAATCCATCCCCCCCATTCGGACCCGCCGCGGCTGTCCCTTTTTAGCTACACGGCACCCTATCCCCTTCTCCGACAGCCTATTCAAAGAATCGGGGCGCGAAGGCGAGAAGAACACCCGCGAACATCACGAGGAAACCGCCGAAAAGCAGAGTGACGCCCGCCCAGGCCGTACGATCGTTGCGGCCGCCCAATAGCCGGAAACCGGCGACGGTTCCCGCGTAGCCCGCAAGCACGAGCAGAAAATGGACAAAAACCACGGAGGAACTCCTTTCGCGCTTCCGTTGGCCCGGAATGGTAATGCTAGACGGGTGAGCGGGATGGGTCAACCGCTTCCCCCCCACCTTTTTCTTTCGGTAAAGAATCCGGTTCAAGTTGCCGATTCATAGAAGGTTAGAAGACGTCGAGCGGAGATGGACCCACCGAGCGGATCGGTGATCCCTCCTCGTGGAGGTACGGTTTGCGAAAGCAAGGCATCGCCGGTATCCTTTTTCTATTCGTTCTGCTCACCGCGGGAATCGTGGGAGCGCAGACGGCGGAATGGGAAGGGGAGTCGGAGAGTCTCCTCTCCCCTCTTCCCACGGTCGATTCGGAGCGGACGGCGCATCGGGTCGTGACACTCGCTCCCGGCGGCCCCTTGCTCGAGTCGCCGATTCTTTCGCGAGTGGAATATTATCGTGCGGTGCAATCGATCGCGGCGGGACGGTACGACATCGCGCGGGAACACCTGTTCAACGCCGTGGAGGGCGATCCGTCCCTGGTGCGGGGCCACCTCCTCCTCTCCCTCCTTCACCTTCGCTCCCTCGATCCCAAGTGGATTCTCTTCCTGGTCGACGCGGGCAAGGCCCTTCAGGGGAACTTCCGAGGCCAGAGCCTCCTCGTGGCGAACGCCGTCATCGGCGGATTCACCCTCCTCATTCTGCTGCTCGCCCTCCTGAGCGGCGCGGCTCTCTTGCGGAGCCTCCCCTTCCTCCGGCACACCATAATGGAACTACTTCCCGACAACCTGCCCCGCCCGCTCCTCCTCTTCTACCCCTTCGCACTCGGAGGAGCGCTTGTCGCTTTCTTCCGTCCCTGGAGTTGGGGGATGGGACTCTTCTGGCTCGTGGCGACGGGAGTCCTCCTGGCGCGACGCGGCTTCGACCGTTGGGAGCGTTTCGTCACCGCGGCGTTCCTCGCGCTCCTCATCACCGCGCCGGTGGCCGTCAAGACGGCGATTCACTTCACCCTCCCCTCCATGCCCGGCACGACCCTCTTCGCCCTCTCCGGCACCCCCCTCTTTCCACTGGAAGGGGACGAGGGATCCCTCCCCCTGGAGGACGACGGAGACGGCGACATTCTCTTCAGCCTGGCCCTTTTGGAACGGGAACGGGGCGACCTGAACCGCTCCATGGAGCTGTACAGGGAGATGCTCGACCGCGGCTTCGGCTCCGTTTCCGTGTACAACAACATGGGGAATCTTCTCTTCCTCCGAGGGGAGACGGATCTCGCGTTTTCCGCTTACCGAAAGGCGCTGGATCTCGACCCGGAGAGGGCGACGAGCCACTACAACTTAGGCCAGCTCTACCTGGAAGCATTCGCCTTCGATCGGGCCCGGGAGGAATTCAGCAAGGCTTCGGAGTTCAACTTTTCACTCATTCGTTCTCTTTCCCGGCTGAGCCGCCACACCGATCGCCTCACCCTGATCGACGAGTCGCTCCCCCCCTCCCATCTCTGGGGACGTTTCCTGGGGGGCCGCGCGGGCGAGCAGGGTATGGACTGGGCGGAGGCGCTCGGCGCGACCCGCCGGATCCTCTTCCCCTTCCCGGCGCACCACGCCGTGCCTCTGGCGCTTCTGATCGGGTTCGCCGGCTGGTTCGGCTCGACCCGCCGCGCCCCTCTCGTTTGCGTGCGCTGCGGGCGGATTCTCTGCAGGCGCTGCCGCGTGCGGGAAACGGGTCACGACTTCTGCGCCGAATGCTCGGGCGGAGGCACGGAACGCAGCTGGGGGCGGAACACCGTCCTTTTCCATAGGCCGATGGCGCTCGCCCTATCCGTTCTTTTCCCCGGCGCCGGCCACGTATACCTGGGGCGGCGGCGGATCGGCGTTTTCTATCTCGTCCTGGCGCTCTCCATTCTGATTCTTTGGGCCTTCCGAGGACCGGTGCTCAAGCCCTTCCCGATTCTCCACGGCGGCGATCTGATCCCGCTGGAAAATCTGATCTTCGGATGGGTCTTCCTGCCGGTCTACCTTTTCGTCCTGATCGACGCGCTTCTCCTCGTCCGGAAACACTTTCGGAACGGCACTCTGGGGGGGATGATCTGATGGGTCTCCGCGGCGATCTGGGCGATTTCGGCGCCATCGAGGTCCTGCAGCTTCTGGCGGGGCAGGAAAAGACCGGCGTGCTCCGCCTCTACCAGGGCCGGAGCCGGGTCTCCCTCGTTTTCGATTCGGGACGGATCGTCTCCACCTGGGATCGGACCATTCACTTCGCGGATCCCTTCAAGAGCTACCTGCTCAGCCAAAGGGTTCTTCCGGAACACCAGACCATGAAAGCGCTCCGCCTCGAAGCGCGGAGCGACCTCCCCTTCGCGGAGATCATGATCCGTGAAGGAATGATGGACATGCCGGAACTCTCCCGGCTGGTCCAAGCCCAGATCCTCCGGGAGGTGCGGGCGATCCTCGGGTGGGGCCAAGGACGCTTCGAGTTCTTCCCCGACCCCTCGGTGCGGCCCTACATCCCCGGCGTTCACGTCAAAGTGGAGACCCTTCTCCTGGAGGCGGCCCGGCAGATCGACGAAGCGGATGCGGGGAAGAAAACACCGAAACGGGAGGAATCGCGTCTGGAGAAGCTGCGGCCCGCGGCTCTCACGGCGAAGACGCGCCGCGTGATGGCGCACGCCGCCCTCCTCGTTCTGCTCCCCACAGTCTCCCTTCTTCTTTCGGGAAGACTTTTCCCGCCCCCCGCGGCGGCGCCGTCGGACGCGCCCCTCTTCGGGGAACGCGTGGCGGGCTTTCACGCCGAGCGGGAGGTCCGCAATCTCCGTCTCGTCCTGGAGATGTACCGCGCGCTGCACGACCACTATCCCGACAATCTCAACCAACTGGTGCGGGCGAAACTGCTCAGCCCGCGGCGGCTGGTGATGCTCCGAAACCTGGAGATCTCTTACCGTCCCATCCGCGGCGGCACCCGCTATTTCCTGCAGTCCGGTCGCTACGGCCCGCTGGTGCGCGGCATCCCCGCCGGCGCCGTAACGCCGATCCGCCCGGTGCCGGAACCGATCCGTTCCGGCTCCCTCGACCCGGAACGGCCCCTTCGGGACTGATCCGTCCGTTTTCCCCGCCGGAAATCCGCTTCGCCTCTTAAAAATCGAGGCGCGGGTAGACCATGTGGAAACGCAGTTTGTAATAGAGCCGCGTCACCGCCAGCAGGCCGACCAAGAAGAAGCCGAACCACGGAGCGCGAATAACGAGGAGGAGGATGAAGAGCAGGCTCCCCCATTGGAAGCTGAGCGTGCTCCCCTTCTCTCCCGGACGGATGAGACCCCAGAGGAAGAAGGGGGAGGCGCCGATCGCCGCAAGGGTCGGATAAGGCTCACCCAGCAGAACGCCGGCGCCCGCCGCGAGCACCAACAAGACGAAGGCGAACGTCGATGTGCCGCGCGGACCGAGCAGAACGGCGCTCGTTCTCAGTCCCGCCTTCCGGTCCCCCCGGACGTCCACCAGGGCCGTGTGAAGGAAAACGCCCCCCACCAGAAAAATATAGGGAAGCGCGTGGAGGAGATCCTCCGTCCCGGGCGCGCGCACCAGCGAGAAACCGTAGAGGAAGGTGACTCCTCCGTATCCGACGGCGTTGGCGATCATGTCGGCGATCGGCCGCCCCTTGAGGCGGACCGGATCGGCGGAATAGAGAAAGCCGAGAAGGCCGCTGCCGGCGAGCCACGGGAGATCGGCGGGCCGGAAGAGAGCCGCCGCGATCAGCGAAACGAGGACCAGCAGGAGCGCCTCGATCCAGGCGTCGCGGAGAGAGACGTGCCCTTGGGCGATCAGAAAGAGCTTGCCGTTCTCGCGGTCGGTGTCCCGGTCGTAGATCTGGTTGATCACGTACACGCCGGCGAGCATGAGCGTAAGGAGAAGAAAGGGGAGCAGAATCGCCTCGTACCGCGTCGCCGTGTCTCCGCCCGATTCGAGCGCCCGGAGATAACCCGTGCCGAGAAAAGCCCAAGCGGGGATCAGCACCACCGGGCGGGTCAGAAAGAAACGATCCAACAATCCTTTCATGCCGCGTCGATCCTCCGGATCCTCTGCCACAACCGAGGCGTGGCGAGAGAGACGAAATGGGCGACCCGGTCCTTCCACACCTGGCAACGGTAGAGAGGGCCCCCCTCGATTTTCGAAAGAAATTCGGCTTCGCCGTCGAAGCGTCTCACCCCGATCCGCCCGATACGGAAGGGGTCCGCGGGATCTCCGTCGGGAACGGCGAGGCAGCCCCGCCGGAAACCCGCCCGGCGCGCCGCGCCGGAAAGCCGTTCATCCGCTTGACCGAACGGCCATGCGATCGATTCGGCGCGAATACCGGTCCGCCGCAGAATGATCTCCCGTGAGACGCGGATTTCCCTCTCCGCCTCCTCGGCGGGAAGCAACGTCAGGTCGCGGTGGGTGTGGCCGTGAGAACCGATCTCCCACCCCTCGCCGGCCGCCCGGGCGAGCGAGTCCCAACCGGCGTGGACGACGCGCCGCCCCGCCAGACGGGTGTCCCAACCATTCCGCCGCCCCGCCCAGGCGGTGGGGACGAACAGGGTGGCCCGGAACCCGAAAGAGCGAAGAACCGGAAGGCCGAAACGGACCACCCCGTCCAATGCGTCGTCGAAGGTGATCCCCACGATCCGTGACTCGCCGCCGATCGCCTCGCGGAAAGGAACCCCCCGCCAACCCCGGCGGGCGAGAAGCTCCATTTGGCGCGCGAGCCGCTCGGGGGAGATCATGTTCCAGGCGAAATCGAGCCTGCGGTCCACCTGATGATAGGCTAAGACGACCACGGGCTTTCCCCTTCTTGACGATTCTCCCTCTGCGGCGATACCATCGTCTCATGCTATAAGAGCGTCCCCGGTTCCACAAGGAGATGTTCGATGTTTCCATTCGCTGAACGTGTGACTTCGCTCCCCAAGTACGCCTTCGCCCGCACCGACGAAATGAAGGCGCGCGCCAGGAGTGAAGGAAAAGACCTGATCGACCTCGCCATCGGCAATCCCGACCTGCGCCCACCCCGGTCCGCGATCGACGCCCTGCACCGGGCTCTCGACGACTCCGCTCACCAGCTCCACCGTTACTCCCCCTTCAACGGCATCCCGGTCTTCCGGGAAGCGGTGGCCCGCTGGTACAAGACGCGCTTCGACGTGGACGTGGATCCGGACCGGGAGGTGTTGCCGGTCATCGGCTCCAAGGAAGGTCTGGCCAAGCTGGCCCTCGCCTTCCTGAATCCGGGGGACACGGCGATCATTCCCTCCCCCGCTTATCCCGCTTACTTCCCGAGCGTACACGTCGCCGGCGGCGTGGCGCACCAGATGCCTTTATTGGAGGAACTCGGCTTTCAGCCCGATCTGGACGCCATCCCGGCGGACACGGCGGCGAAGGCGAAGTACATCGTGATCAACTATCCGAACAACCCGACCGGCGGGATCGAGACGGACCTGCTGGAGAAGGTGGTCGCCTTCGGCGAGCGGACGAACACGCTGGTGGTCTCCGACATCGCTTATTCGGAACTCCCCTTGGACGACGATGTGCATCCCCGCTCGATCTTCCAGATCGATCGCGACAAAAAGAACTCCATCGAGTTCCAGTCCTTCTCCAAGACCTACTGCATGGCGGGCTGGCGGGTCGGCTTCGTCGTCGGGAACCCGGAGATCATCGCCATGCTTTACAAGCTGAAGAGCACCGCCGACTTCAGCGTCTTCCCCGCCATCCAGGCGGCGGCGGCGGATGTGTTGACCGGCCCGCAAGATTTTCTGAAGGAGTTGCGCGGGGTCTACCGCGAGCGGCGGGATGTCCTCGTGAAGGGTCTCTGCGGGCTCGGTTGGAAGGTGGCCTCCCCCAAGGCGGGAATGTACGTCTGGACCCGCATGCCGGAGAAGTACGAGAACGCCTCGCAGTTCACCGATGAATTGGTTCTCGCCACGGGCGTTTCGATCAGCCCGGGGGAAGGATTCGGAAAGTACGGCGCCGGCTTCGTCCGCATGGCCCTGGTGCAGCCGAAGGAGCGCATCGCGGAAGCGGTGAAGAGGATCGACGCCTGGGGCGGCCTCGGCTAGACCGGTTTTCGCGCGACATAATGAAAAGCCCGACCGAAAGGCCGGGCTTTTCTTTATCGCTGATGATCGTGTGCGTCGTTCGCCGTGAACGGGAGCGTGCGTTAGCGCCTGTCCCTGTCCCGGCCGCCGCCTCCCCGGCGGGATCCTCGCCGATCGCCTCCGCGATCGCCCCCCCGGTCTCCGCCGCGTCCTCCGCCGCCCTCCCGGCGTTCGCCGCCGCCGCGGTCGGAGCGCTCCGGGTTGTCGTTCGGCAGAAGGACCTTTCGGCTGAGGCGCACCTTCCCCTCCGGGTCGATGTCGATCACCTTCACCTGCACCCGGTCCCCCTCGTTCATCACGTCCTCGACCTTCTCCACCCGGTAGTGCTCCATCTCGGAAATATGGAGCAGGCCGTCCTTGCCCGGAAGGATCTCCACGAAGGCGCCGAAGGGGGCGACCCGCCGGACGATCCCGTCGTAGACGCGCCCGATCTCCGGGTCCTCCACGATCGCCTGGATCATCGCCATGGCCATCTTCCCGGCCTCCTCATCGATCGAGGCGACCTTCACGGTCCCGTCGTCCTCCACGTCGATGCTGGCGCCCGATTCCTCCTGGATCTTTCGGATCATCTTGCCCCCGGGGCCGATGATTTCCCGGATCTTGTCGACGGGGATCTTGATGCAGAGGATGCGCGGCGCGAAGGGGGAGAGTTCCGGCCGCGGCTGGGCGAGGGTCTCGTCCATCTTCTCCAGAATGTGGAGCCGTCCCAGGCGCGCCTGCTCCAGAGCCTTCTCGATCACGTCGAAATCGATGCCGGCGGTCTTCAGGTCCATCTGGATCCCGGTGATTCCCTCGCGGCTGCCGGCGACCTTGAAGTCCATATCGCCGAAATGGTCCTCCTGGCCGAGGATGTCCGAAAGAACCCGGACCTTGTCCCCTTCCTTGATGAGGCCCATGGCGATCCCCGCCACCGCCTTGCGGATCGGCACGCCGGCGTCCATGAGCGCCAGGCTTCCGCCGCACACGGTGGCCATCGAAGACGAGCCGTTCGATTCGAGGATGTCCGAGACGATGCGGATCGTGTAGGGGAAATCATCCTCGACGGGAATCATCGGCTCCAAGGAGCGCTCGGCGAGATTGCCGTGGCCCACCTCGCGCCGCCCCGTGCCGCGGATCATGCGGACCTCGTTGACGCAGAAGGGAGGGAAATTGTAATGGAGCATGAACTTCTTGAACCGCTCTCCCTCGATGTCGTCCAGGCGCTGCTCGTCGGACGTGGTTCCCAATGTAATCGTCGCCAGCGCCTGCGTCTGGCCGCGGGTGAAGAGGGCGGAACCATGCGTCCGCGGTAGAACGCCCACGTCGCACGTGATCGGGCGGATCTCGTCGACCCGCCGGCCGTCCAAACGTCTCTCTTCCTGGAGAATCACGCGCCGGGCCTCTTCGCCGACCACGTCGTCCAGGACGCCGCGTACCGTCATCTGTCGATCGGGGAACTCCTCGGCGAGGGTGGCGATCAGGTCCTTCTCGAGCGCCGAGAGTTTCTCCCTGCGCTCTTCCTTGACTCCGAAGCGGTTCGCCTCGGCGATCCGGTCGCCGACCAGCTCGTGAATTCTCTTCCGGATCTTGTCCGGCGCCTCGTCCGGTTCGACCTGGATTTTCGGCCGGCCCACGCGACGCTGCAGATCCTCGATGGCGTCGATGACGCGGACGCAGTTTTCTTGGCCGAAGCGGAGCGCCAGCACCATGTCCTTCTCGGAGAACTCCTTCCCCTCCCCCTCGACCATCACGATCGAATCGCGGGAGGCGGCGACCACGAGGTCCATGTCGCTCTCCGCCCGCTGGGCCAGAGAGGGATTGACCACGAATTCCCCATTCACGCGGCCCACCCGCACGCCCGCGATGGTCTTCTCCATCGGGATACTCGAGAGGGCGAGCGCCGCGGAGGCACCGCAGAGGGCGAGCACGCCCGGGCCGTTCTCCTGGTCCGTCGAGAGGACGGTGGCGATGATCTGGACCTCGTTCCGGAAGCCTTTCCGGAAGAGGGGACGGATCGGCCGGTCGATCAGCCGGGCCGAGAGGATTTCCCGATCCTGCGGTCTTCCTTCACGCTTAAAAAAACCGCCGGGGATCTTCCCGGCAGCGTAGGAGCGCTCTCGATATTCCACCATCAAGGGGAAAAACCCCTTGTCCGGCACCTGATCCAGAGTACACACGGCGGTGACCAACACAACCGTTCCTCCGGACCGGACCGTAACCGAGCCGTTCGCCTGTTTGGCGAGGCGCCCGGTTTCGATCTCCAACCCGTTCGGGCCGAGATCCACTTGAACACGTTCCATCATTTGATAACTCCTGAACCACGGCCTCCACCGTCCCCAGACGGCCGACCGGGCATACGAAAAAACACCCGCCCTCGAGCACTTGCTTCGAGGCGAGTCCGCGCGTTGCTATTTCCGAAGACCGAGTTCTTTTACGATAGCGCGATACCGCTCGATCTTGTTCGCCTTGAGGTAGTCGAGGAGGCGACGGCGTCGCCCGACGAGGCGGAGAAGACCTCTGCGGGAGTGGTGGTCCTTTTTATGGACCTTGAAATGCTCGGTAAGATAGGTGATCCGCTCGGTGAGCAGCGCGATCTGGACCTCCGGCGAACCGGAATCCGAATCGTGGAGCTTGTACTTACCGATGATCTCCTGCTTGGATGTTTTGGACAGTGGCAAAGCTGAAAACTCCCGTTGGATCCGCTCGGTGCGGACTCCACATCTCCCTTCATTTCAAGGGATTACACTTTTTCCTCTTCCACACGTACTTTCCCCATTCCGGAGAAATGTACCAGAGCCCGCTCGGCCTGTAAAGATAAAATTCTCTTTTCCCGCCCGTATCCGCTCTTTTGCCATCCGGGCGTCCCGACCGATCTGATCGGCCAGATCCCGGGCGGAGGGGAAGGTCCTTTCCCCGCGGATACGCGCCAGAAAATGGACTTTGGCCGCCCGCCCGCGCAGATCCCGTTCGGCGCCGATGATGTGGGCTTCCACGTTCGGCTCCGCCCCCTCGCCGAAGGTGGGACGGACCCCCACGTTCACAGCCGCGGGGAGAAGCCCCTCCTCGATCTCCACCAAACCGGCGTAGACACCGAGAGCGGGCCACAGCTTCCCCTCTTCCAGGACGCGCAGATTGGCGGTCGGCCAGCCGAGCCCCCTTCCCCTTCCCTCACCGGATTCGACGACACCGCTGAGGGAGTGATAGCGCCGGAGAAGCTCCGCCGCGCGGGCAACGCTCCCTATCTCGATTTCGTCACGAATCCAGGTGGACTTTACCGGTCGCCCCTCCCAGAGGCTCGCCTCGATCAGTTCCGTATCGAATCCGTGGCGCCGGCCCAGTTCCCGAAGGGTCTTCCCGTCCCCCTCCCGACCCCGGCCGAGCCGGAAATCATACCCCACCACGACCCATTCGGCGTGGAGCGGCCCGGTAAAGGCGGTCCGCACGAATTCTTCGGCGGTGAGGGAAGCCAAGCGATGATCGAAGGGGAGAACCAGGACACCGTCTACGCCGAGGTGGGCGAGGATGCCCAGTTTTTCGTCCAGTGTGGTGAGGATGCGGGGAGGACGGCAACCGCGGAGAACGCAACGCGGATGGGGGTCGAAGGTGAGGACGACGGCGATGCCCTTCCGCTCCCGGGCGTGTTCCACGGCGCGCGCGACGATCGCCCGATGCCCCATGTGAATCCCGTCAAAGACGCCGACGGCGACGGCGACGCGATCCACCGCTCCCTCCACGTCCTCGATGGAGCGCCAGACCTTCATCGACCCTCCCAGGAGAAGACCCGCCTCAGATGCCCCCGCTCCCCTTCGACCTGCACCACGCCGACGGAGCGGCCCACACGGTCCCGAATCCGGAGAAATTCTCCCTCACCCGGAATCGGATCGAGAGGTTCGAGCGATCCGAGGGTGCTCGGCAACGCCGGTCCTCCCCAGCGCCCGGGCGCAGCTCGAAGAACGGCGGTGGGAAGCTTCTCCACCGTCTTCTCTAAAGAGATGCAGGCCTCATCCAACCGCCCCTCGGCGGCCAGCTCCGCGATCCGCTCGATGGTGAGGGCGTCCTCCACCCGGTAGGGGCCGATCCGGGTCCTGGTCAGCCGGTCCAGATAGGCGCCGCAGCCGAGCAGATCTCCCATGTCGGCCGCCAAGGTCCGCACGTAGGTCCCCTTGGAGCAGGCGATCTTCACTTCGGCCACCGGCGGATTCCAGCCGACCAGTTCGAAGGAACGGACGTGGATCGGACGGGGCTTTCTCTCCACCGTCTCCCCCTTGCGGGCGTACCGGTAGAGGCGCTTCCCGCCGACCTTCACCGCCGAAACCATGGGAGGCGTCTGCAGGATCTCCCCGCGGAACCTCCCGATCACTTCGAGAATCCTCTCCTCCGTGACATCCCCCGCGTCGCGGGTCTCGAGCACCTCGCCGTCCGCGTCCTGGGTGTCCGTCACGGCTCCGAAACGGAAAAAAGCGTGATACTCCTTTTCGAGCCCCATGAAGTAACGGGAGAGTTTGGTCCCCTTTCCCAGGCAGAGCAGGAGCACGCCGGTGGCGTTCGGGTCGAGGCTCCCCGCGTGCCCCACCTTCTGCTGCTTCAGGACGCGCCGGATTTTCGCGACCGCGTCGTGCGAGGTCCACTCCTGCGGCTTGTCCACGTTCAGGAGCCCGTGTATCACGCTTCCTCCTCCTCTCGATGAATCCGCTCCAGGAGGCGCTGAATCGATTCGGCGTGATCGAAGGAGGGATCGGGGTAGAAACGCAACTGGGGAACGTACCTGAGTTCCAGACGGCTCCCCAGCTCCCGGCGGAAATGGGGCACCGCCCTCTCCAGCCCTCGGAGCGTCTTCTCCCGGACGTCGTCCTCCCCTCGGGTCACCACGAACACCTTGGCGTTTCGGAGATCGTCGCTCACGACGACCCGGGTGAGGGTTACGAAACCGATGTCGGGATCCCGAAGCCCCCTCTCGATTATATCGGCCAGCTCATGGAGGACGAGGGCCGAAACACGTTCCGACCGTTTATATTTCATCGTTCCGTCCGGTTGCCGTTCGCGCTTTCGGGGGGCGTCGGCGGGTTCAGAGGAATTCTACACGGATGTCGATGATCTCCACTCGGGGCTCGCTCCGCACGAGCCGCACCACCGCGGCCAAGACCTGATCGGCGTGTTTCTTCTCGTTGGAAACCACCGCCACGCCCAGGGCCGCACGCTGCCAAAAATCCTGGTGGTCCACTTCCGCGACGGACACGTTCATCCGGTTGCGAATGCGTTCCTTCAGGCTCTTGATGACCGCCCGTTTGCCTTTCAGGGATCCCGCGGCCGGGATATGGAGGTCGATCCGGCAGGTTCCGAGGATCATTTGCGGTTCCGGGGCGCGCCCATGTAGGCCTACAGCTTGCGCGCGACCTCTTCGATCTCGAACGCCTCCAGGAGATCCCCCTCATGCAGATCATTGAAGTCGTCCAGGATGATTCCGCACTCGTATCCCGCCTGGACCTCCCGAACGTCTTCCTTGAAACGCTTGAGAGAGGCGACACGCCCCTCGTACACGGTGAGATCGTCCCTGAGCAGACGGATCCGGCTGCTCCTCTTGATCGCGCCGTTCAGGACGTAGGACCCGGCGACGACGCCGACCCGGCCGATTTTGAAGATCTGCCGGACCTCCACCTTTCCGATCACCTTCTGGTGCAGCTCCGGCTCCAGGAGTCCTTCCATCGCCTTGTGCACCGCATCGACCACTTCGTAGATGATGTGGAAGAAGCGGATCTCCACGCACTCCCGCTTCGCCAGCGCGGCGGCCTTGGTGTCGGCTCGCACGTGGAATCCGATCACGATCGCGTCGGAAGCGGCGGCGAGGGTGATGTCGTGCTCCGTGATCGCCCCCACGCTCCGGCGGATCACCTCCACCTGCACCTGGTCGGTGGAAAGCTTCTGGAGCGAATCGGTGAGCGCCTCCACCGAACCGTCCACGTCCCCCTTGATCACCAGATTCAGTTTCGGTTTCTCGCCCGCCTGAATCCGGCTGTAGACGTCCTCGAGGGTCATGCGACGCTGGGAACAGAGGTTCTGCTCCCGCATCTGGTGCTTCCGTTTGGACGCGATCTCACGCGCCTCTCTATCGCCGGCGAAAACGGCGAAAGAGTCACCCGCCTGGGGAACGCCCGAGCATCCGATCACCTCCGCCGGCGAGGAGGGCCCCGCATCCTCCTTGGGACGGCCCCGCTCATCGAAAAGCGCCCGCACTTTCCCGTCGTAGATGCCGGCGACGAAAGAATCGCCTATGCTGAGGCGGCCCTGTTGAACCAGAACGGTGAGGACCGGGCCGCGCCCCTTCTCGAGCCTGGCTTCCACCACCACGCCGCGCATGCGCCTCGTCGGCTCCCCCTTCAGCTCGAGCATCTCCGCGCTCAACAGGATCATCTCGAGCAGCTTGTCCATACCGAGTCCGGTCTTGGCCGAGATCTCCACCGCCACCGTCTTGCCGCCCCACTCTTCCGCCTGCAGACCTCGATCGGCGAGCGCCTGCTTCGTCCGCATCGGATCGGCGGCGGGGAGGTCCATCTTGTTGATCGCCACGATGATCGGGACGCCGGCGGCGCGGGCGTGGTCGATCGCCTCCACGGTCTGCGGCATCACCTGTTCATCGGCGGCGACCACCAGCACCACCAAGTCGGTTACCTGCGCGCCCCGAGCACGCATCGCGCTGAACGCCTCGTGGCCCGGCGTGTCGAGGAAGGTGATCTTCCCCCCCGCCGTCTCCACCTCGTAGGCGCCGATGTGCTGCGTGATACCGCCGGTCTCGCCGGCGATGACGTTCGACTTGCGGATGTAATCGAGAACGGAGGTCTTTCCGTGGTCCACATGCCCCATGATGGTGACCACCGGGTGCCGGGGCAGAGACTTCCCCTCCGCCTCGACCGTCTCCACGCCCACCTGCTCGCCGTACTCCGTCAGGAAGTCCACCTCGAAGCCGAACTCGTCCGCGACCATCTCCAGAGTGTCCCGGTCGAGCCTGCGGTTAATGGTAACCATGAGGCCCATTTCCAAACACTTGGCGATCACTTCGCTCGGCGTGATGCCGAGCGCCACGGCGAGTTCGCCGACGGTTCCGAACTCGGGAAGGCGGATTCGGTTGGCGGCCTCTTCGACGGAAGAGTCTTCGGAGTGGCTCTTGCGGCGACGGCGACGGCGTTTGCCGATCTCCAGATCGGCGAGGGTCTTCTTGACGCTCGCGCGCACCGCTTTCTCGTCCACGGAACGGCGCCGCCGTCCCCGGCGTCCCTCCCCCGCTTTCGGCGGGCGTTGATCCTTCGCCGGCGCCCCCCCGCGGGAGGGCTTCGGCGGAGTCCCCTCACGGGAGGTCTTCGGCGGAGTCCCTGGGCGGGATTGCTTCTGCGGAGTCCCCTCACGGGGCGGTTTCGGTTGCGCTCCCTCGCGTGGCGGCTTCGGCGGCGCTTCCTCGCGGGAGGGTTTCGGCGCCCTCGCCGCGGCCTTGGGCTTGGACCTGGGCTTCTCCTCGCGGGTCCGTGTCTCCTGAAGCTCCCTCTTCCGGTCCTCTTCCTTGCGAACCGCCTTCTTCTCCGCGTCGAACTTCTTTCGGATCTCCTCGATCGTCTCGTTCTCGACGGTGCTCATGTGGCTCTTTACGTCGACGTTCATCCCCCGCAAGAGCTTGAGGAGGGCCTCGCTCGAGACGTTGAAGTCTTTGGCGACTTGATAAATGCGCTTTCTAGCCAAACCGATTACTCCCCGTGACTTCGTTTCCTTCGAGCCAGTCTATCCGATTTCGTCCCTCGATCCAAGCCGTTTCCCCAGCGATTTCGCCAGAGCGCGGTCATAGAGAAAGAGGACCTCGCACCGCTCCCGGCCGACGAGCCCGGCCATCACCGCGCCCGAGAGGGGCGCCCATACGGGCACGGGGATCTCCCCGGCCCACCGGCGGATCGTCCCGGCCCGCTTCGGATCCATATCGTTCGCGAGCAAAAGAATGCCCGATCGGCGCCTGCGGGCCGCGACACGCGCCCCGGTCGGGCCGATCACATAGCGCCCCGTTCGGAGGGTGAACCGGATCAAAGTCTCCACGGAACGATTGGTCTCCTCCCCGGAGGTGTCAGGCGTCCCGATCTCCCGCGCGAGCGCCTTCCGGATCCTTTCGATCTCATCGGCGCGGAACCAGCGCCCCGCCCGTTTCTCCATCAATCGGAGACACTCCGGGTCCGGGTGAAGGTAGAACCCTCTCCCCGGAAGGTTTCTCCCGATCGGCTCCCCCCCGGCGGCGGGACGGACGAAACGGATCAGCCGTCTCTGGGCATCCCGCCCGCCGCAGCCCAGACAGCTGCGGACCGGCCCCTCAACCGGCGGATCAACCGGCTGCGGGACGGGTCTCCGGATCTTCCGGCTCCGTCCCATCCTCCTCTTCCTCTTCCGGTTCCTCGGGGGCCTCGTCGTCGTCTGGCTCCGGTTCCGGCCGCGGTTCGTCCGCCTCGTCCTCGTCGGAGTCTTCCTCCGCCGAATCCTCGTCGGCGGCGTCCTCATCCGGCTCCTCGCCGTCGTCGGACCCGCCCTCGTCCGCTCCCCCGCCTTCGGAGGATTCGACCTCGGCACCTTCTTCGCCGAGCACCGCTTTCTCCGCCTCCTCGATCATGATGTCCGCGGACTCGAGGATCTTCTCGGCGGTCTTCTCCCCCACGCCCGGCACCTGGCAGAGCGCCTCGATATCCGCCTTGCGCAGGTCCTGGACATAGACGAATCCCTCTTGGATCAGCTTGTTCGCGATCCGAGGGCCCACGCCGGGGAGGTTTTCGACGCCGATCATGGGGATGCCGGACTCGTCCACATCCCGTAGCGGGGAGAGGATCTCCTCCTCTTCCTCCTTGACCAGGTCGATCTTCCAGCCGGTCAGCTTGGCGGCGAGACGGGCGTTCTGCCCCTTCTTGCCGATGGCGAGGGAGAGCTGCCCCTCCGCCACGGAGACGCGCATCGTCTTCTCCGCCTCGTCCACCTCGATGTCGGTCACCTTGGCGGGCGAGAGGGAGCGGGTGACGAAGACCTTCGAGTCTCCCGACCAGGGAATGATGTCGATTCGTTCGCCGGACAGCTCGCGCACCACAGCCTGGACTCGGCTCCCCTTCATCCCGACGCAGGCGCCCACCGGATCGATCCGGTCGTCGTTGGAGAAGACGGCGATCTTGGAGCGGAGTCCCGCCTCGCGGGCGACGGCGCGGATCTCCACGATCCCCTCGTACACCTCCGGCACCTCGACCCGAAAGAGCTGCTCCAGGAAACTGGGATGGGTCCGGGAGAGAATCAATTGCGGGCCCTTGGTGTTCTTCTGCACGTCCACGATGACGGCGCGAATCGTGTCCCCCTGCCGGTACATCTCCCGGGGGATCTGCTCCCGGTAAGGAAGGAGCGCCTCGGTGCGCCCCAGATTGACCACCAGGTTCCCCCGGTCCACCTGCTGCACCGAGCCGGTGACCACCTCGCCCACCTTGTTGTGGTAGTCCTCGAAAACACGCTCCCGCTCCGCCTCGCGGACGCGCTGCACCACCACCTGTTTCACCGCCTGGATCGCGGTTCTGCCGAACTCCTCCAGAGGCACCTCGATCCGAAGCACGTGGCCGACGTCGATGTCCGGATCGTACCGCTGCGCCTCCTCGAGGGAGGCTTCCAGAACCGGGTCCTCCACGTCATCCACCACGTTCTTCAGCAGGTAGGCGCCGAGGGTCCGGTTCTCCTCGTCGATCAAGACATCCACCTCGGCGGTGGCGCCGTGCTTCTTCCGCACCGCCGCGACGAGCCCCGCCGCGAGCGTGTCGATCACGAGCTTCTTGTCGACGTTCTTCTCCCGGGCGATCTGCCCGAGGGCTTCGATTACTTCGAAGTTCATCCTTTCCTCCCGGATCCGCCGCTTTTCCCCCCGTCGAAAACGAGCTGCGCTTTTCCGATCCGATCGGCGGGGATTCTCAGAATCCCCTCCTCCATGCGGAGCAGGACATCCTCGCCGTCCAGCCCCTCCAAAGTGCCCCGGTGCTCCCGAATCCCCGCGCCGTCCAGGTCCGCGAAGATCCGTATCCCGCGGCTGCGAAAATGGTCGTACTCCGCGCGGCGGCGGATCTTTCGATCCAGCCCCGGCGAGGAGACCTCCAGGCGGTAACGGCCCGGCAGGCGTTCCCACTCGTCGAGGAGATCCGAGAGAAGACGGCTGACTCGGGCGCAGTCGTCGATGGTCACGCCGCCGTCCCCGTCGATCACGAAGCGGATCCGCATCGGACCGCCGGGGATCGCCTCCACGTCGAGAAGAACCAGCCCCTCCCCTTCCACCGACTCGAAAGCGAGCCGGAAGAGATCCTCCTCCAGGGATTCAAGGGCCACGGTCCGCCTCCTCGTCCGTCGCGGGGGCCAAAAAAGAGCCCTCGCGCAGCCAAGCCCGAGGGCGAAATGAAGATAGAGCCCCAACCCCTAGATTGTCAAGGGATTTCGTGCCCTTCATAAATCAGTTTCAGAAGGGTTCGCCCCACCGCGCCGAGGCTTTTCGGCGAGCATCGGTCCGGAAGATCGTTCACCGTGTGCCATTCCGGGAATGTGATTCCGATCAGGTCCACGGCCGGGATTCCCGCTTCGATAAAGGGGGCGTGATCGTCGTAGATATCCCGGAGCGGCCCGTCGGCGAAGATGTCGGGCGCCTCGGAGGCGCCGATCCGGAAAAGGGTCTCCACCAGCCGGGAACAACAGTCGATGGATCGCTTCTCCCGGGCGATCCGGAGCCCCTCGCCGCCGACCATGTCCACCACGATCCCCGCGCGGGGACGGTATCCGGTGAGCGCCATACCGGCCACGAAGGATCGGGAGCCGAGACACCACCCGCTCTCGCCCCCCGGAACCCCTTGGTCCTCGAAATCGAAGAAGAGAAGGTCCACGCCGTAAGGGGGTGGGTTGTCGCGGAACACCTCCGCCAGCACGAGAAGGACCGCCGTGCCGGAACCGCCGTCGTTCGCTCCGGGGACGGGATCCCGGCGCCGCGCCGGGTCCGGGTCGAAATCGGCGAAGATGCGGGTGTCCCAGTGGGCGCCGAGAAAGATCCGGTCCTTCGATTCGGGGCGGAAGGAGGCGATCAGATTGGTGCCGCGCGCGCTTTCGCCGGTGAGAGGATTCACGCCGGTGAAGGAGCGTTTCTCCAGCCGGGGCGCCAGGGGTCGGAGGGTTTCCTCCAACCACTGAAGCGTGCGGGCCTGTCCCTCGCTCCCCGGGATCCGCGGACCGAAGGAGACCTGCTTCTCCAGGTAGCGGAAGGCTTTTTTCTCGTCGAAGGAGGGCGTTGCTCCGCTCACCGGCGCCGCCGAGATCGCGGCGCAGAGAGAGAAACCGAACAGCGCCGCCACGGCGCGGGCGCCGAACCCTCTAAAACTTGAAGAGCGCCGATATGCTCGCCCCGATGGTCCGTGTGCTCCGGTTTTCATTCTTCAGGTTTCTCCTCTCTCCAAAACGGAGCTCCAGGCTCCCGGAGAGGTTCTGGAGCCAGGTCCAAGTGATCCGGGGGCGGATGCTGATGTCCCGGGTGTGGGCGCTCAGAAGATAGGGCTTCTTCTCCTCCTCCTTGTCGGTGGAGTAGTTGAAATCCAAGGCGAATGTCGTGGTCGCCGTAAAGGACGATCCCTTCGTCCCCTTCCCGAGGATGGGGATGTTGATCCTCTTGCGCGAGGACATCCGGTAATTCAGGCTCGCGCTGTACCCCCGGCTCTGGGATACGCTCTCCGAGCCTCCTCCGAGATAGCTGAGCGAAACCCTCTCGGTGCGGTCCGCCGAGATGCTCCCCCGGAGCCCGTTCTGCAGTTCCACGTCGATCTGGAAGAGCGGGTTCCAGTTCTTGCTGATCGTTTCCTTGTCGATCGCGACGAGCGTCTTCCCGGAGAGGTCCCTTTTCCGATTATACCCCACGTCGAGGGAGGCGCTTTTCAGATAGCGGCTCAGCTTCCAGAACTCCTCCAGCCCGTCCCAGTTGTAGCTGAGATCCGGCCAGGTCCTGCTCTTGCTCGCCGTCTGATTCCTTGAATCATAACCCTTCCGCTCGTTCTGGTTGAAGGACAACCGAAGACTCATGCTCGGAACGAGGCGGATACTGCTGCTCGCCCGCATCCCCACGTCCCGGCTCCGGCTGGCGTTGACCGATTGTCCCTGCTGCCGGTATTGGAGGAGGGTGTCCACCTCGTCGGTGAATCCGAACTGGTACTTGAGGTCCGGCCTTCCGGTGAGACGGTCATAACGGGAGTCCCGCCCGAGGGTGACCGTGGCGGTGACGTCGCCGATCCGGGACCCGGCGTTCTTGATCCCCCTGAGGACATGACCGGGGCCGAAGCGGGGATCGCCGCCCCCCTCCGCGGCGCCGCTGTCGGCGGGGGCGGGGGATCGGCCGCCGTCGCCCCCATCCTCCTTCCCCGATCCGTCCGGGATCAGGTCGAAGAGGCGCGCGACGCCGATGCCGAAATCGACGGTGCTGGTGTTGGTGTTCTGCACGTTGTGCAGCGTCACCACCGACAAGGTGTCGCCGGTGGTTTCGTCGACGGTGATCTGGCGTTGGCCGATGGGGATGTCCTCGGTGTACTTGCTGGTGTAGGAGAAACGCGGTTTGAACCAATCCAGAAGGGAGCTGAACCGCGGCGAATAAGAGAGCTTGGTCTGGTGGTTCCTGCTCGTCTCCAATCCCCGGTTGACCGACGGGAGGAAGGAGAGCGCCTTGCCGTAGAGATGATCCCTGTTGGAGGCGAAGTTGAAGTCCGAGGAGAAGGTTTCGCTCTTCAACGGTTGCAAGACAAAGGAGTAGCTGGAGCTGGATGTTCTACCGGTCACCTTCCGGTACGTCTCGGAACGGATGTCCAGGGAGCGCGTTTCCGTCCGCTCCCGCCGGGCGCTCAGGTTGACGCTCGTCGGCAGGGGGTTCACCTTCCAGCTGCGGAACACCTGTAGGTCGGTTTGGAAGCGGGGCTGGTAGCTCCAGCTCCAATCCACCCCCCAGGAGGAGCTGGTGTCTACCTTGGTGGGGGTGAAGTTGGTTCCCCGCCGCCCGTTCAAGCGGAGGCGCATGGCGTCGAAGGTGTAGTAGAGCCAGGGGCTCTCCGCTTTGCGCGTGCGTTGAAAAGAGATGGCCGCGTTTTCCGACTTCTTCTCGGTCCTCTCCGTCGAGGGATCCACAAGCACCACGTCGGACGCGTTCTGCAGCTCCGGCAGCGTTTCGTTCCGGTTCCATCCCACCGTGAGCGGCGCGGCGACGCCCACCCCCTCCAGGAACTTGCCGAGGCGGACGGAGCCGCTGACGCTGAGGTCCGTTTCGTCGCTTCCGTTGCGCGGATTCTCCTCCTGCAGCTGCCCCCCGCCCCCGCCGCTCAGACGGCGGAAGTCCTTCCCCACCTTCCGATAGTCCACCGAGAGATCCAGGAGATCCGATAGGGCCAAATCCACCCCCAATCGGGCGGCATAGCCGGCGTCCCCCTTGACGTTGGTCAAGCGGAGATCGTCCACCCAGACCACGCCGGTCATCTCCCGGTGGTCCCGGTTGGAGATGCCGAATGTGAGACGCCGCACCTTGGTCATGGAGGGGATGCCGACGGCGCGGTAGGTGTAGGGGCCCGACGTCGCCTCGCGCACCTCCACCTCTCGGCCGTAGAGCGAGTCGAGGCGGGGCTCCTCCTGCAGCTTGAGGCGGGTCATCTCCACCAGGTCCAGTTCCACCTGCTCCCAGCCCTCGTAGTCGAGGGTCCTCTCCACCTCGTAGAAGTTGAGGGAGTCGCCGCCGAAACGGAAGAAGAAGACCGGGTCCGGGTAGAGTTCCGGCTCCACGTCCGGCTCGGCCCGTTTCACCCAGAACTCCATGTTCTCGTAACGCGTGTAGTTCTCGTCGTCGAATAGGGCGCGGAAGACGCTCCCGGTGTGCCCCGGCTTCAGGTTTTCGTAGTTCAGAACCAGGGACTGCTCCTTCTCCGGCACCTGGCGCTCCACGCGGATCTCCACCGGCGGCGGGTCGTAGTCCTCCCCCTCCTTGTTGTTGATCACGCCGGCCGCGAAGATCTCCAGGGGATCCACCTCGGCGATGGGGATGAGGTCGCCGTTCTCTTCCTGAATGCCCGCCTCCAACCACCGGTTGCCGGTCACGTCCATGGAGTAGATCTGGAAGACCGCGTCGGTGGTGTCCAGGTCCTCGAACCAAATCCGGACGTACTTGACCCCCTGATCGAATGTGGGCTGGGTGTAAATCTCGCGCGCTTCCGACTTGGCGAGCGGGACCCGGTAGAGTCGCCAGCTGGTCCTCGCCTCCTGCTTCCCCACGGCGGCGAGGTACTCCTCGTCGGTGAAGTCGATAGTGAAACGGAAGTAGCCGCTCTCCTCGTCCACCTTGCCGTTTCCGTTCAGGTCCTCCGTGTCGAGGAATCCGTTGTCCTCGGTTCCGTTGATCCGGGAGTAGTTGTCCGGGTCGCTCTCTTCGTAAGCCCAGTCGTCGCCGGCCGGATCGCCGCCGCTCCCGGATTCTTGGGAGTTGAAGAGACCGTCCAGCCCCGTGTCCTCGTCGTTCTCCCCCTTGTTGCCGGTGTCGTCCAACACACCGTCCCTCGGGACCCTGTCCTCCGAATCGAGGCTGTTGTTGGGCGGGTCGGTGCTCCACATGGCGTCCTCGCCGAGAAGACCCATATCGATGTGCATCTTCCCCTTGCGCCTGTTCTGGTCGTTCACCCAGATCTCGAAGAACTTTCTCTCCTTCATGTCCAAACCGGTTTTGGAGACGAGACGCATGACGCCTCCCCAGGCATCCTCTCCTCCGTCGGCGATCGTGCCGTTCCGGAGGGCGACCTCCAAAACCGGGACGAATTTCCTTCTCTCTTCGTCCGTGAGGTCCGGGTTGATGTCTCCCCGGGAAACGGCGTTCTTGGGGTTGTACCACCAGACGTCCCGGAAGCGTTTCTCCGCCTCCCTCTCATAGTCCTCCTGGGAGGTACCGATCTTGGGAATCGACGTGGGATCCCACTGGCGGCGGGTGAGGCCGAAGCTGGAGGACTCCTCGGTCCCCTCCATGTCGTCCAGATAAATGGCGTTCTTGACGTTCGGGTTGGGGAAGGTGGCGGCCGACTCCAGATCGAGACGGAAATGGGACTCTTCGCGGGCGCGTACTCCGGGGATCTTGTCCGTGAGACGGGTGAGGAACTCGGGCCTGTGCTCCGTGCTTACCGAGAGGCCGCCCACGACGATCCGCGAGGACTCCTGGCCGAGGCGGGGACGGCGGTAGGGGGTCTTGTTCCCCTTGTAGAGCCAGATGGTGGAGAGCTTGGTGCTTTCCGAGTAGTTGTAGGTTCCGGCGAAACCGGCGAGGCTCTTCTGCGCCTGGGAGAGGAAGGGGGCGTACTCGAAGTCGATCTGGATGTCCGCGTCGGGATCGGAAGCCTCTTCGGCGAGAAACTCGATCTGCCCGATCTCGTAAATGATCCGATAATCCACGCCCCGCGTGAGGGTGCGCCCGTTCAGCTTCACCACCTCGCTCCCCTCGATGATATTGGAACGATTGAGGGAGAAAGAGGTTTGGCTGGTCCGGAAACTCACCTCGATCTGGTATTTGGAGTCCGTCGGTTGGGGATCGTGGTTGTCGTAAATCACGTCGTTCGGCTCTTCGAGACGGTAGGACGTGTTGGCGTTGGCGTGTTGATGGTTATAGACGGGATCGAAAGGACGCAGATCGGGAAAGACCAGGAGGCCGTTCTCCTTGTCGATCAAGATGGTCGGTATGAAGGGAAGATCCCCGGTGGGGATCCCCGGGCGCTCTTCCGGTTGTCCTTGACCGTCCAGGAGCCGGGTTCCCTTGCCGTAATACGCGGCGTCGATGTAGTCGTCCGGCCCGAGGGTCTGATCCGTGTTGTTCACGAGATCCAGACCGAGGATCTGGGCGAAGGGGATCCCGTTCTGCTGGTCGTAGCTCTCCTCCGCGCCGGCGGCGCGTTGAACGATGCGGATCTTCACGTCCCCTTGAATGTTGGAGGCGCCCAGATCATAGAGGTTCCGGATCTGGTAATACCAGGTCTCGCCGAATCTTTCATCCGTGGGCCTGTAGAAGAGGGACGGAGGACGGATCAGCTTCACTTCGATCGATGCGGTGGAGTCCGTCGTCGCTTCGGGCGGAATGTTCCCCACCGTGTCCCCCGCGGTCGTCGTGAAATAGACGGCGAGGGTGTAATTCTCGCCCAGGGAACGCCGCATGGTGAGGATCCCCACTTCGCGGTTGATCAGGTAGTCCGTCCCCTCCTCCAACTCGTCGAAATAACCGTCCAAGGAATCGACGGGGGCACCGTTCCTGTAGTGCCGGGCGTATCCCTTCAGCTGCGCGCTCGTATTGTTGCTGGCGTCGTCGTCGTCGGTGAAGACCCGCAGATCCTCGATCGGTCTGTAGTCGTTCAGAACGAAGAAACGTCCCTTCACGTAATCCATACCGTCGATCAGGCGGGTCTCCTCCTTCGACCGTCCCGTGAAGGAGGCGTTGTCCGTCTTCCCCTGCTGCTGGCTCATGACGGCGGTGAAGTCGAGCTTCCCCGCCTTGCCGATCATCTTGACGCCGAAGAGTCCCTGCTGCCGGGCGCTGAAGCTGACGAACTGATTTCCCGGAAGGGCGAGATCCGTGTTCCCCACCTCGATCCTCTGGATCACCTCGTCCTCGAAGCCCTCGTAACGGAGCTTGATCCGGTTCTCCAGGGGGACCTGAGACTCGGAGTTGTGCTGCACCTCCACCTTGACCTTCTCGCCGATGGTGCCGGTCATTTGGATCTGGAGCTGCTGCCGCATGTCCAGTTCGGGGAACTTCTTCTGTCCGCCGCTCTCGTTGTCCCTCGACTTGATGTAGTACTGGGTCTCTCCGGAAAAGGTGATCGACTCGCTGCCGGAAACCTGGATGTTCGCCCCCTGTCCGAGGATCCTCCCGAGCGTCTTGGGAAAACGAACGGGGATGTCGATGTTGAAGAGGCCGCTCCCCTTCGCGCCGCCGCTTCTCCCCTTCAACTGCCGGTTGTTCTCGAGGAGGGCGCGGCGGATTTCGGCGAGACGCGCGTCGGCCAGATACTCCGGAAGAGGCGTCACCCACGGATGCACGAGGCTGGTCCCCTCCCTTTCCTGGGTGACCACCAAACGGCCCCGTTCGAGGTCGGCGCGTAGGCGAGGGGCGGGCGGCGTCGGGTAACCATCCAGGCGGGGCACGAAGGGGGAACGATAGGGGGCACGCGCGCGGTGATAGAGGTGATCGGGTAGATTCCGGAGCGCCGGGTTTCGAATCAGGGAGAGAGAACCCGATCGTTCCACGTCCGCGGGGAGTCCCGCTCCTTGGGCGGCGACGGCGAGGAACAGAAGGAGCGCTCCGATCGCGCGCTTCAGCCGATTCGGAGAGAGACGCACCGCCGTCCTCCGCCCATAGGGGCACCGGGTCCTATCCAACATCTTCTCAGAGGGTCGCCCTTCCCGGGGGATAGGATCGCGAATCCACCTGGACCGGGAGCGCTCCATAAGGGGTTTCAATGGGCGGGGGCGGAAAAAGGGACACCCCCCACACAGGGCTTCCGGTTTCTTACCGCAAGCCCCATGCCACGAAAGACCCTGGAAAGAGGAGAATGGAGAAGGAAATCGGTTGAGACGAAGGCCAAAACCCGTTGTATAATCATCTGTTGAGGCTTCGGCTCCCAACGGAGTTTCGGCCCCGCCCACGGCGTCGCCCCGGGTCGTATCCTATCGGCGACGGCTTGTCCCATCGAGGGGACGCGATCGGGGAAACCGGTTGTTTCCCGGAGGACCGATCCGTTAAGGTGAGTCCCCGAGGAGAGAGTATGAGGACCATTCTGAGCGGCTACATCTTGAGGGAGCACGTCGGTCCTTTCCTCTTCGCCATCCTGGTGATCACTTTCCTCTTCATCATGGATCTTCTGATCGACTATATCGATCTCTTTCTCGGCAAAGGGATCGCTCTCCCGGTTGTGCTGGAGGTCTTTTTCCTCAGCCTCGGTTGGATGGTGGCGCTCACCGTCCCGATGAGCGTGCTGGTCGCCACGGTGATGGCTTTCGGCAAACTGTCGGCGGACAACGAAATCACCGCCATGAAAGCGGCCGGCGTGGGAATCTGGCAGATCCTCGCCGCACCCCTCCTCGTCACGACGCTGATCAGCGCCGGGCTCGTGCAGTTCAACAACCATATCCTCCCCGAGAGCAACCACCGCCTCGCCAGCCTTCTGGTCAACATCCACAAGAAACGTCCCTCCCTCGCGATCAAGCAGGGGATGTTCAACGACATGCAGGGATACACGATCCGCGTGGAGAAGCTGGACGGAAAGACCTCCGCCATCGAGGGAGTGACGATCCAGAGGAACACCGATGACGGCAAGACGGAGACCATCGTGGCCGAGAAGGGGCGGATCGAGTTCACCCGCCAAGGGGACGTCCTCACCCTTTTCCTGCGGGACGGTGAGATCCACGCGGTAGACAAGGCGAGTCCCGCCCACTACCACCGGATCAGTTTCGAGACGCACACCATCCGGATCACCGAGTTGGGAACGGAGCTGGTGCGAGCGGAGAAGAACACCCGCGGGGACCGGGAGCTGAGCGCCTCGGACATGCTCGCCCGGGTCCACGCCTACCGGGAGGAGATGGACAAACACCGACAGGATCGTGAGGAGACGATCCGCTCCCACCTGGCGGCGCGCCTATCGATTCTCGACTGGCAGGGACCGCCGGCGCCGGACCGCGAGGAAGAGCCGAACCCGGCGGCGGAACGGGACGAGGCGCGGGATCTGCGGAACCTGGGCGCCCGCCTGGTCGCCAAGGAGGAGAGGATCACGGACCGGGAGCGGCAGATCGACCGCTACATGGTGGAGGTGCACAAAAAATACGCCCTCCCGGTAGCGTGCATCGTTTTCATTCTGGTCGGCGCCCCCCTCGGCATCCAAGCGCACAGCGGCGGCCCCGGCGTCGGCATCGGGCTCAGCATCGTTTTCTTCGTCGTGTACTACCTCTTCTTGATCGGCGGCGAGAAGCTGGCGGACCGGGGATACGTCCCCCCCGCCGTGGCGATGTGGGCGGCCAACGTGCTTCTCGGGGCGATCGGCATCTGGATGGTCGCGCGTCTCATGCGCGAGACGCGGCACTTCCGCCTCCCCTCCTTCCTCCGAAGAAAAAAGGACGGGGACCGTTGAAGACGCTGGACGGCTACATCCTGAGGCGCTATCTGCTCGCCCTCCTCACGGCCCTCATCGCCTTTATCGCCATTTTCCTGATCCTCGACCTCTTCGAGAAGCTCGACGATTTCATCGATCACGGCGTTCCCATTCCCGTGGTGGGCCTCTACTACCTCTACCGCATCCCGGAGATCCTTCTCCTCATGCTCCCGGTGGGGATGCTCCTCGCCTGTCTCTTTTCCCTCGGGCAGCACGCCCGGAACAACGAATTCACGGCGATCATCGGAGCCGGCATCAGCCTCCGGCGCGCGATTCTGCCGGTGATCGCCGCCGCCTTCGTCGTAAGCCTCGCCGCCCTCGCCTTCGGCGAGTTCCTCGCCCCCCCGGCGGCGGTACGGGTGAAGGAGATCGACGACGAGATGATTCGCCCCGGACGCAGCCGGATCCGCTCGGTTCGCCGGGACCTCAGCTTTCTCGCCGAGGGGGGGCGTTTCTTTCGGATCGACCGTCTCGACGTGGCGAAGGGGGAGATGGAGAACGTGGTGGTGCAGCGCCTGCAGGAAAACCGGCTGACGGAGCGGATCGACGCTAAGACCGCGGAGTGGGTGGACGGCACGCTGGTCTTCCGGGACGGCTTCTTCCGGCGGTTCAGCGAGGAGGGGCTCGAAGAGGCGGTCCCCTTCGTGGAGCGGCCGGAGCCGGCGATCCGCGAAACGCCGGAGGATTTCGCGGCGGTGCAGAAGAGCCCGCGTCAGATGAGCTTTCGGGAGCTGACCGCCCACATCCGGAAGGCGAGACAGAGCGGCGGCGAGGTGCGGAAGGAAGAGGTGGAACTGAACATGAAAATCGCCTTCCCGTTCACCAGCTTCCTGCTCGTGCTTCTCGGCGCCCCGCTGGCGTCCCTTCTCCGGCGTGGGGGAAACGCCGTCGGCTTCAGCATCGCCCTGGCGCTCTGCTTCGTCTATTACCTCGCCCTCCGGGTGGGGCAGAGCTTCGGCCACAATGGTTATCTTCCCCCGCTCCTCGCCGCCTGGGCGGGGAACATTCTTTTCGGCGTCGCCGGCATCTGGCTCTTCCGAAAACTCACCAACCGCTAGCCGATCGCAGGCGCACCTTGCCCTCGCTCCGCCTCCCACGGAAAACACGAAAAGAACCAAGCCTCCCTTCGGCGACGGACGGCGTGATCCTTCGAGGAGAAGGGGCGGGCGGAGGTGGGTCGGCGAGCGAGAAGAGGGAGGATGCAGAGCATCCGGACCGTGCCCCGAAGGGAGACCGGCGGGGGAAG